>NZ_JAKUFR010000077.1:0-22922 GCF_022663555.1 Bacillus cereus group sp. BfR-BA-01381 | reverse complement strand
CTCTCTACTTTTGTTTTCTCTTCTTTTACTTGTGTATCTGTTTTCGCTTGATCATTATTTTTTATTGCAGCAGTCACGCCGTTATCACCACCTACAGCTTTTACATTTGCATCAAACGCAAAACGAATTGTATAGTGGTGGTCATAGTTTGCACTTGGTACAACAACATGAATTTTTACAGCTGCCGGCTTAGATAAGTCATCTACCTTAAACTCTACTGTTCTTTTATCTGCCGATTCGTCTTTACTAACAACTTTTGCATCAACAAAACTCCCGTTCTCAGGTGCTTTAAATTCTGTAATCCAAGCACTATGATTCATCGGAACTTGTACTCTCATCTCACCGTTTTTTACTATTAATTTTGCTGGCTTTTCAAAATAATCATTTGCCATTGAAGCTGAATCATTTTCTGCTTTTTGAATTACGTAATTAATATCGTAAGTACCGTCAGCTAGTTGTGCTGAAACTTTCCCATATGGCATGACAAGAAAAGCTAGCATACATACGAACGTTATAATAAAAGCGGGTAATACAGAAATCTTTCTCATTTGGCTTACTTCCTCCTTGTTCATCCATCATCCATACCTTTTTGAAAATGATAATTATTCTCAATTTATAAGAAAAAAATAATAATCCTCTACCATTATTTACTTGTAATTTATTTATGTAATTTAGATATTATTGATTATCATTCTCACTACATGTTAAAAATAATATCCCTCCTTATTCCTTATAAAGAGCGATTCACATTTTAACATAAGTTCTTATTTATCCTGTTGATTATCATTCTCAATAAAACTCAAAAAAAAATAAAACTACCCATTCTCCTACTCTATCACCTCTATTTACAAAAATGATATCGTTATAGAAAACCTTATATCTTTCACTCCTCACTTTCCTTCCAATATTTCCACAACTAAGTCAATCTTAGCCTACTCATAATTTTTTTGTCAACTATATTACGTATAAAATTTTAAATATCTAAATTTCTCTATATGCGGCTTTTTCTACAAAAAAAGAGGCTTCCTATGAAAGAAAGCCTCTTTTCACTATTTTTCTACAGCAACTTCTTGCTTTTGAAACAAAGAAATGACATATCCAATTGCAATTCCTACTAGAGCAGGAACGAACCAACCAATCCCTACACTATATAATGGAATTTTATTCAAAATAGGTGCTAATGCCGCAATTTGAAGATTTGCATTGTGCAATCCATCAAAGAAGCTGATCATGAATGCTCCTACAATACCACCTACATACATGACTAAAGGAAGGCGAATATAGTTTTCAACAAGTGATAATACAATCAGTACGATACCAATTGGGTAAATTGCAATTAAAATTGGTAATGCTAATGCATTTAACTGAGTTAATCCAAGATTCGCTACCATAAATGCTAATACGCAGAAAATGAAAACAACCTTTTGATAAGAAAGTTTTGGTAATAAAGAAGAGAAATATTCTCCACAAGCTGCAACAATACCTACAGAAGTTGTTAAACATGCCGCTGTAATTGCGATCCCTAATAATAAAGTTCCGTAACTACCAAATAAATGATTTACAACGTTTGTTAAAATAATTCCTCCGTTTGCTCCCATTCCAAGAGACACACTAGAAGCTCCCAGATAAGCAAGTGCTAAATAAACAAGTAGTAAACCGAGCGCTGCAATAAATCCTGCAAAGATTGTTACTTTTGCAATGCTGTTCTTATTTGTAACACCTTTTGCTTTTAAAGCATTAATAACAACATTTCCGAAAACAAGTGCTGCAAGTCCATCTAAAGTTAAATATCCATCAATAAAACCTTTAAAGAGCGGAGCATTATATGCTTCTGTCGGTGCACCAAATTCTCCAATTGGTGTAATAATTGCTTTCACTACAATAATTGCAATAACAGCTAATAAAATCGGAGTTAATACTTTACCGATGCGGCCCACTAATTTTGATGGGTTTAAAGCTAAATAGAAAGTTACAGCAAAGAAAATAAATGTAAAGATAACAAGTGGATACGATTGACCAGCTATCTCACTTGGTAAAAATGGTGCAACACTCATTTCATAAGCAACCGTTCCTGTACGCGGCACACTTACGAATACGCCTAAACATAAATAAATTGCAGTAATAAAAACTAGTGCGAATATAGGGTGTACACGTCCTGCTAGCTCATTAATATCTCCCTTTAAAGCTATAACGATAACTCCTAATAAAGGCAATCCAACGCCTGTTACGACAAAACCAAATAGCGCGATCCATACATCTGTTCCAGCGCCTTGTCCTAATGCTGGTGGAAAAATCATATTACCCGCACCAAAAAATAGTGCAAATAACATTAAACTTATTGCAAACATCTCAGAAAACTTTAAAGATGATTTCATTTCTACTGACCTCCTACATAATAATCACGAATTAACAAAATATTCTGAATTAAATTCCGTCACATATCCTCTTTCAAGCATACTTCCCCGTAAAAGAACGCAAAAAACACCCGTCCCTAACAAAGGGACGAGTGTTGAAATCGTGGTTCCACCCTTATTCTAATAAAATGAATTTATAACGAAATAAGCTCATTTTATAGCTCGTGTAAATTGATAACGGTTTTATCCGCCAAGAATTACAATGCATCATGTATGCAGTTCACTCTTGAAGTTTAGAGGTGGTAAGCTTGTCTTTTCGTATTAGGAAGCTCACAGCCTAAGGCTTCCCTCTCTGAGAATCGTAAAATACAACTCATGTCCTCATCATTACTTTTATAAAATATCTTGTCGAAACTTGTTGTTTTTTATTATATGGGCTATTTTTTAAAAAATCAATAGTTTTATTTTTTCTGACAAAAAAATATAGGGAGAAAATTTTTCCTCCCTATAGCTGTCCTATTAATATTTCTAATTCCCCATCTGTAATGTTTCGCCATTTTCCCACTTCAAGATCGTCTAGCTCTATATTCATAATGCGTTCTCTCTTTAACTTTGTTACAGTAAACCCGAAAGCCCGACTCATTCTACGAATCTGTCTGTTCATTCCTTGCGTTAAAACGATTCGAAATGTAGACTGATCAACCCTCGTCACTTTACACGGCTTCGTCATCCCATCTTTAATCTTTACACCGCTGGACATCTCATCAATAAACCAATCTGTAAAAGGTTTATCGACTGTGACAACATATTCTTTCTCATGCTCATGATCACCGTGTAAAATTTGATTCGCAATGCCGCCGTCATTCGTTAATAAGATAAGGCCTTCTGACGCTTTATCTAATCTTCCAACAGGAAAGATACGCTCAGGGTAATTAATATAATCAATAATATTATCCTCAATATGATCAGCTGCTGTACAAGTAATACCAACTGGCTTATGAAAGGCGATATACACCTTTTCTTTCTCTTCTTTTGCAATAACCTGCCCATCAATCGTTACAACATCACCATCGCCCACGAGTGCACCGTGCGTACATATTTCGCCGTTAATCGCCACACGTCCAGCTTTAATAAGGCGATCTGTTTCACGTCTTGAGCAAGATTTTGCTTCGCTTATGTATTGGTTGATTTTCATAGCTTATTCCTTTTCATATATATTAAAAGCGTCAATCTATGGCAATATCATTATGCCACGATTGACGCTCGTTTACTTCGCAAAAACAACTAAATAAATAACCCCAATCACCAAAAATATTCCGCAACAAGCTAACAATACTTTTGCAAGTTTGTCCATAAACATATAATGGTTTCCCCTTTGTTTCGTTGTTTTCTATTTTAATTCAACAACTGTTACGCCTAGGCCTCCCTCGCCCATATCACCGTAACGGAATGTTTTCACACCGCGATGCTTCTTCAAGTAATCTTGTACACCTTGGCGAAGTGCTCCTGTTCCTTTACCATGAATGATTGATACGCGAGGATAGCTTGCAAGCTGGGCATCATCTAAGTATTTCTCAACGCGCGCCATTGCATTTTCAAATCGTTCACCACGAAGGTCAAGTTCTAATGAAACGTGATAGTCTCTACCTTTTACTGTTGCAACTGCTTTTTTCTCTGT
The DNA here is from genome assembly GCF_022663555.1 of Bacillus cereus group sp. BfR-BA-01381. Classification (NCBI taxonomy): domain Bacteria; kingdom Bacillati; phylum Bacillota; class Bacilli; order Caryophanales; family Bacillaceae; genus Bacillus; species Bacillus cereus group sp. BfR-BA-01381. The sequence continues at coordinate 18,890 of NZ_JAKUFR010000077.1, read as the reverse complement.
TTGCTTCGGTGTGTTAATGTATTCCATGTTAGACTCTTTTACTTTCATCTTCAGAATACCGATTTGTACGCTCCACTCCGTATCGCTTACTTTTTCAAGTAATTGACCTTTTTGACCGAACGTTAATACTTTTACTTCATCTCCCGCGCGTAACTGTTGTTTCGGCGCAGTATTTTTCACGTTTACCTTTTGTTTCTTCACAAGCTCTGGCGCTGCGCCTTCTAGACGGCTCTTCGCTTCAATTAGCTCGTGATCTTTCACGTTTGCAAGCTGTGCTTTGCGCAATTGACGAAGTTCTTGAATAATGCCTTCTGCTTCTTTCTTTGCAGCTTCGACTTTTTCTTCTCCTTCTTTTTGCGCTTTTAATAATCGTTCATCACGTTCTTCGTTAAATTCAATAATTTGACGTTGTAATTCGCGATGCAGTTTTTCAGATTGCTTGCGAAGCGCTTCTGCTTCGTTCCAATCACGCTCTGCGTTCTTTTGACTTTCTTCTAACTTCGCAATCATATTTTCAATTTTGTTTGTATCTGTACTAATGTGGTTACGCGCTTGATCAATGACGCGATCAGATAATCCAAGGCGTTTCGAAATTTCAAAGGCATTACTACGTCCTGGTACACCGATTAATAATTTATACGTTGGGCTTAACGTGTTTACGTCAAACTCAACGCTCGCATTAATAACTTGCTCACGGTTGTATCCGTATGCTTTTAATTCTGGATAATGCGTCGTAGCAACAACGCGAGCACCACGATTACATACTTCATCTAAAATGGAAATGGCTAGTGCAGCCCCTTCTTGCGGGTCTGTTCCAGCACCTAATTCATCGAATAAAACTAAGCTTTCGAAATCAGCTTTTTCTAAAATATCAACAATGTTCACCATATGTGAGGAGAACGTACTTAAACTTTGTTCAATCGATTGCTCATCACCGATATCAGCAAAGATATTTTTGAATACACAAATCTCTGACTCATCCATTACTGGAATGTGAAGACCAGATTGTGCCATTAACACACAAATACCAACTGTTTTCAGCGTAACTGTTTTACCACCTGTATTCGGTCCTGTAATAACAATTGTCGTGAAATCTTTCCCTAACATAATATTATTTGGCACAATAATTTCTGGATCGATTAGCGGATGACGAGCTTGTCTTAAATCCATATAACGCTCGTTATTTACAATCGGTTTCGTTGCTTTAATTCGCTTCGCATAAAAAGCTTTCGCAAAGATGAAATCAAGATTTGCAACTACTTCTACATTTGATAAAACGATATCGGCTTCTACTGCCACTTCTTCTGTTAACATCAATAAGATGCGTTCGATTTCTTGTTTTTCTTTCACACGTGCTTCTTGAAGCGCGTTATTTAATTCTACAATGACTTGCGGTTCAATAAATAACGTTTGTCCAGAAGCTGACTGATCGTGAACAATACCGCCATATACGCCGCGATATTCTTGTTTTACTGGGATTACGTAACGTTCATTACGAATCGTTACAATCGAGTCAGACAGCATCTTTTGCGCGTTTGAAGAACGCGTCATGTTTTCTAACTTTTCACGAATACGGCTTTCCGCAGTACGAATTTGAGTACGAATACCACGCAGTTTATCACTTGCACTATCGACTACTTCCCCGCCATCACCGATACAATTTGTGATTTTCTTTTCTAAATCATATAAAGATACAATTTGAGCGACATGAGTTTCTAAAATGGGAAGCTCGACACCATTATCAATCATATCTTCAATGAAACGTTTCATATTGCGACTACCATACATCGTATTCGCAATATCAAGTAGTTCATTTGGGCTTAACATACTTCCAATCTTTGCACGCTTTACATTTGAGCGAATATCCGTAATACCGCCTAATGGTGCACTACCTTTTAAACGAATGACTTTCGCTGCTTCATCCGTTGTATCTTGCATTTCTACAATTTCTTCAAAATCAGTGCTCGGCACTAAATGCTTCACTTTGTCACGACCAAGTGAAGATGCTGTATGTTCAAGTAATTGTTCTTTTACTTTATTGTATTCTAATACACGCAACGTTCTTTCTAACATGTTGCAGGTCCCCCTTGTGTTACTTATTACGTTTAATATAGTCTAATAAACGTTCAATATCCCACGTGTTAATCACGTTATCTTTTTGGATCCAACCTTTACGCGCTGCCGCTACACCTGTTTCCATATCTTCTAACATTTCAAGTGTATGAGCATCCGTATTAATCGCTACTTTTACACCAGCATCTTGTGCTTGTTTTAATAATTTCGCGCTTAAATCTAGACGGTTTGGATTTGCATTTAATTCTAAAACTGTATTTGTTTCTTTTGCGAGTTCGATTAATAAGTCTGTATCTACATCATAACCCTCACGGCGTCCAAGAAGACGTCCTGTCGGATGAGCAATCATTGTGACATGCTTATTCTCTAGCGCCACACGAAGACGTTTCATAATCGTTTCACGGTCTTGTGAGAAGCTCGAGTGAATTGCTCCAATGACATAATCTAATTCTGCTAATACTTCATCATCAAAATCAAGCGAAGCATCCGGTAAAATGTCCATTTCAATCCCGCGTAAAATTGTAATGTCTGGATACTTTTCGTTCATACGTTCAATTTCTTTCGCTTGTTCACGAAGGCGCTCTTTCGTTAAACCGTTCGCTACTTTCAAGTATTGTGAGTGATCAGTAATTGCCATAAACTTATATCCACGAGCACGGCACGCTTGTACCATCTCTTCAATAGAAAAAGCACCGTCACTCCATGTTGTATGCATATGTAAATCACCTTGTACATCAGAGAACTGAATTAAGTTTGGATACTCTTTAATTAATTCAATTTCTTTTCCATCTTCACGCACTTCTGGCGGGATAAATGGAAGACCGAAATGAGCAAAGAATTCTTCTTCCGTCTCGAATGTTTTCACTTCACCTGTTTCCAAGTTCTCTACACCGTACTCGCTAATTTTCTCGCCTTTATCTTTTGCAATTTGACGCATTTTTACGTTATGGTCTTTTGATCCTGTGAAATGGTGAAGAGTTGTAATAAACTCTTCTGGTTTTACTAAACGGAAATCAATTGAAATATCATATTCATATTGAAGACGAACAGAAACTTTCGTATCCCCGCTCGCGATTACTTCAATCATATTATCAAATTGTAGTAAATGCTCACGTACTACAGCTGGTTCTTTCGTTGCAATGATAAAGTCTAAATCTTTCACTGTTTCACGAACGCGGCGCAAACTGCCAGCGCGCGAGAAACGAATTACCTCAGCAATATTCGACAATTTCTCCTCTATTTCCCCGGCAATAGGCAATACCATCGCGATTGGTAAACGCTCCGGACGAGATCCTACTTGATCGATTGCTTCTAATATTTTCTCTTCTGTCTTCTTACCGAAACCAGCTAAAGCTTGTACTTTATTTTCCTCACAAACCGCTTTTAGCGATTCCATATCAACAACACCAAGTTCTTTATATAACTTAGCTACCTTTTTACCACCAAGGCCCGGCAATTTTAATAAAGGTAATAAGCTACTTGGCACTTCTTGTTCAAGCTCTTGTAATACTTCAGATGTTCCCGATTCTATATATTCTTGAATAACTGCCGCTGTTCCTTTTCCAATGCCCGGAATCTTCGTGAAATCTTCAATCTCAGAAAGACTACGATCATCACTTTCTAATGCTGCTGCCGCTTTACGAAATGCAGATATTTTAAATGGATTCGCGCCCTTTAGTTCCATAAAAAGCCCGATTGTCTCTAATAATTTAATCACTTGTTTTTTATTTACTTTCATCATTGTCCCGCCTTTCTTTCATAGAAAAAAACTTCTCTTTCCGAAAAAAGAGAAGTTATACTCTGCTACCTGTCTGCCATAGTTCCTTCACCTTTTCAGAGAGAATCGGTGTATCGTCTACAATTATTTTGCTAATTGATGATTGTTGTAATGGTGTTTGTAATTGTTCAATCGGAAGAATGTTCCCAATGATAATTAAGACAAACAAAATAATATATACTTCTAAAAACCCGAGGATTGCCCCCGCAAACGCATTTACTTGCTTTAAAACCGGTATTTCTGCAAACATATTTAACAAATTACCAAGTAATGAAAGTGCAATTTTTGTGATAATAAACAATATGATAAACGCAAGCGCTTGATAAAATACTGTCTCAATATTATTTGCATCAATCCATTCTGGAACAGATACGTTTTTATCAAATGGATACGGAATAAATTTCGCAAGTGCTGGCGCTAAATCTTTACAGTACCAGTATGCAACAAGGTATGCGATAATAAAGCTTGTTAACTTTACAAGTTGCAGAATAAACCCTCTGCGTAAGCCGAGGAAAAATCCCATAACAAGCAGTAAAATGATAATAATATCAATCATGTTATTCCATTCCTTTTTTTGTCATACTTTCTTTCAATTTCTCATGTTCTTCTTTTAATTTTATGTAATCGTGTATGACGTTTACCGCCGTCAATACCGCTAGTCTACTCGTGTCAAGCGAAGGATTCTTGGCATTGAGTTCGCGCATTTTATCATCCACAATCGCTGCTACCATGCGGATATGACTTGTACTTTCATCGCCAACAACTGAATATTGCTGACCATAGATTTCTACATTAATTCGACTTTTCTTTCCCTTTTGTTGTGACAACTCACCGGCCTCCAATCACGTACAGAATCCTAAAGTTTATCATACCATGAACCTTCATAATATGGAAACAGAAAGAACAATCCGATATGATAAAAATAACAATATAAAAAAAGGGGCGAACATTATGTCAAATTCTATCGTAATTCAAACAAGTTCTACAGTAATTGAAGACATGAAACAACAATATAAACATTCGCTTAGCCCGAAAACTCCGCAAGGCGGAATCTTCATGGCAAAAGTGCCGTCGTGCACCATTACAGCGTATAAATCCGGAAAAGTAATGTTCCAAGGTGGACGTGCTGAAGCAGAAGCTGCCCGTTGGCAAACTGTCTCCCAAACTCCAAAAACAGCTGTAAAAAAATCTGTCGATTCACACCGTTATGCACCGCCTGCTTCCATCGGTACAATGTCAATCGTAGGGTCAGATGAAGTGGGTACTGGTGATTTCTTCGGACCGATGACAGTAGTTGCTGTATATGTGGATGCAAAGCAAATCCCACTACTAAAAGAGCTTGGTGTAAAAGACTCTAAAAACTTAAATGACGACCAAATTACTGCCATTGCGAAACAACTTCTTCACGTTGTTCCTTACAGCTCTCTCGTCCTTCATAACGAAAAATATAACGAGCTATTTGATAAAGGAAACAACCAAGGTAAGTTAAAAGCTTTACTACATAATAAAGCTATTACAAACTTATTAGCTAAAATTGCACCTACAAAACCTGAAGGCGTCTTAATCGACCAATTTACACAACCTGATACATACTACAAATATTTAGCTAAACAAAAACAGGTACAGCGTGAAAATGTTTATTTCGCGACGAAAGGTGAAAGTGTACATTTAGCAGTAGCCGCTGCTTCCATTTTAGCTCGTTACTCATTCGTAAAACAGTTTGACGAACTAAGTAAAAAAGCTGGTATGCCGCTTCCAAAGGGTGCTGGTAAACAAGTTGATATCGCCGCTGCTAAATTAATTCAAAAGCTTGGTAAAGAGCGATTACCTGAGTTTGTGAAACTGCATTTTGCTAATACAGAGAAGGCGTTTCGCTTATTAAAATAGTATCGACAAAAACAGGAGCCTACAAACTCCTGTTTTTTGTTTCACCCTACTATTGTCCTTATAGTTTTGTTATAATTATAATATACAGATTATTCTAACATAGGAGGAGATTCCCATTGCTACTTCTACAAATGATTCTAAATATTTTACTAGGCGATCCACACGAAAGACAGTTTGAAATTAGAGAAAACATTCAGCTGCTCAGTGAGAAAACAGAGTTCAACGATTTAATAGAGCGTTACGGCCGGTCTTTCTTATTAAACTTTCGGATTCGAAGATTTATCGGGAAACACGATGCCCGCTTGTTAATACATAATCCAGCAAAACTGCAACACTTCTGTGAGGAACTTGAATGTATGATTAGAAAAAGGAGGTTTTTCATATGAACGCTGTAAAAGTAAAAAAGGTATTATATGCTTTCGTACACATCGTAGGTCCTCTTTCTTACCTCACTATTTCTACCATTTGGGGAGCTTTTTTCACTACTAAATCTACATTTCAAAATATATCTGATAATCTTGGCGTGATGGCAATCTATTACGTGTTCATGAGCTTACTGTGGTTTTTCTATTTAGATCGATTAGACAAAGATGTGGATAACATTACAAAAGAAATTAACGATAAGAAGATGTAATATATAAAAAAGGAGAGTCGCCAAGACCCTCCTTTTTTATGTTAGCTTCGTTTTTGCTTCTTATTTGATGAAGGTACTTTATGAGAACCTGTTTCATGTGTCGTCGTTCCTTGTCCTTCTACTTCTGGAGAACCTAGGCCCGATCTTGAATGATCTTTTTTCACTTTTTTACTCATTTATATTCACCCCTTCGCGTTACTTTTTGCTACGGGAGAATAAACTATACAAAATAAAAAGCGAGAGGAAATCCTCTCGCTTTTTTCATATTTTAGAATTCAGAAGAACCTGGAGTTCTTGGGAATGGAATTACGTCACGGATGTTAGCCATGCCAGTGATGTACATTAGGAAGCGCTCGAAACCTAGACCGAATCCAGCGTGTTTTGTACCGCCGTATTTTCTAAGTTCTAAGTACCACCAGTAGTCCTCTTCGTTCATACCTAATTCTTTAATTCTGTCTACTAAAACGTCCATTCTTTCTTCACGTTGACTTCCGCCGATTAATTCGCCGATGCCAGGAACTAGAAGGTCAGTAGCAGCCACTGTTTTACCGTCGTCATTTAAGCGCATGTAGAATGCTTTAATGTCTTTCGGATAGTCAGTTACGAATACAGGGCGTTTGAAGATTTCTTCTGATAAGTATCTTTCGTGCTCTGTTTGTAAGTCAATTCCCCATTCTACTGGGTATTTGAAGTCAGCACCTGATTCTTGAAGTACTTTAATTGCTTCTGTATAAGTGATACGACCGAAGTCAGAGTTGATTACGTTGTTCATGCGCTCTAGAACTGTTTTATCAACGAAGCTGTTGAAGAATTCCATTTCTTCTGGTGCATGCTCTAATACGTATTTCATTGCATATTTCAGCATATCTTCTGTAAGGTTCATTACGTCACCTAGTTCAGCGAATGCAATCTCAGGCTCAACCATCCAGAACTCAGCAGCGTGACGAGTTGTGTTTGAGTTTTCTGCACGGAATGTAGGTCCGAATGTGTATACATCACGGAATGCTAATGCATAAGCTTCAGCGTTCAGCTGTCCACTTACTGTTAAGTTTGTTTCTTTGCCGAAGAAGTCTTTTGATTCATCAACTTGTCCGTCTTCACCTTTTGGAACGTTGTTTAAATCTTGCGTTGTTACGCGGAACATTTCGCCAGCACCTTCTGTATCACTACCAGTGATGATAGGTGTATGAACATGTACGAATCCACGCTCTTGGAAGAATTGGTGAATCGCAAACGCTGCGATAGAACGTACGCGGAACGTTGCAGAGAATGCATTTGTTCTTGGACGTAAGTGAGCGATTGTACGTAAGTATTCAAACGTATGACGTTTCTTTTGAAGTGGGTAATCAGAATCTGATAAGCCCTCGATATCGATTTTTTCTGCTTTAATTTCAAATGGTTGTTTCGCTCCAGGCGTTGCAATTACTTTACCTTCCACTTTAACTGAAGAGCTAAGTGGAAGTTTTGCAATTTCTTTGAAGTTATCTAATTCTGTATCGAAAACGATTTGAACGCTTTTGAAGAAGCTACCGTCGTTTAATTCGATGAAACCAAATGCTTTTGAATCACGTAAGTTACGAATCCACCCTGATACTTGTACTGTTTGACCTGCGTATTTATCTGTATCTCTATACAGACTTTTTACTAATGTGTTTTCCATAGTGAAATTCTCCTTTGCTGATATATTTAAATACAAAAAAACCTTTCATCCATAAAGGGACGAAAGGTTAAACTTCGCGGTACCACCCAATTTGTCATAAAGACCAACTTTAACTCGTATGTAATACATACTTCCCGGTTTGTAACAGGCCGGATTCCCGTCTAAGTCTACTCTTGAATACAAGATTCAATTTCGGTTAGCAACTCCAAGGTGTTCTTCACATATACCTCCTCATCAGGCTTTCACCGTCCCTGACTCGCTTTGGATTATAGTATATACTACTTTTCCTTATCATCGTCTTTCATTTTGTTAAACTAAAATTAATGTACTACATTCGAGAGAAAGATGCAAGATGTCGGAAAATATATCAGTATTTTTCTTTTTTTAACAACATATATTTAAACGATTTCCATGAGAAACTAATTCTCTACCGTATTATTCTAATTCACTTTTAATAATTCTTTCATCTTCATTTCTGTATCTTCCTCTGTACGTGGCTGATAAATTGTAAGCTTTAATTCAGGTGCATCATAAACCTGGAGTGTAACATGATCCATAACTAACGTTCCTACGGCAGGATGTAAAAGTACTTTCCGACCAATAGGTGTTCCTTGCACTTCATGATTTGACCACCACATACGAAATTCACTACTTCTTTCCGTAAGTTCCTCAATCACATTTTTAAACCACTCGTCCCCAATAAATTGTGTATATGTAGCGCGGAACTGTGCAATTAAACGCTGTGCATGATTTTCCCAGTTTTCAAATAGTTTACGGTATTCTTTTGATGTAAAACAACGCCATACCGCATTTCGATTTCTCTCATCCATTTCACCAAAATCACCAAATACAACGCTGGCAGCCTTATTCCAATGAACAATGTTAAGTTTTTCATCAATTACATAAGCAGGACAAAATTGTAATTGATCTAGTAATCCCTCTAAAACCCCATTTATATGTCCAGCAATCGGCTTCCTTATTTGAGAAGATAGTGAAAGATTTGCCAATAAAATCAAATGATTTCTTTCTTCTCCCTCCAACCGAAATACACGAGAAATTGACTCTATAACTTCTTGAGAAACTTGGATATCACGCCCTTGTTCTAACCATGTATACCATGTCAATCCAATTCCCGCTAATTGTGCAACTTCTTCTCGTCTTAATCCTTTTGTTTTTCTTCGCTGACCAATTGGTAAATTAAATTGCTCAGGAGTCAACCTAGCGCGGCGGCTTTTCAAAAAATCTGCTAGTTCCTTCCTTCTATCTACATCGCTTAACATATAATATTCCCCTTTATTAGTGGTAGTTTTTATACCAGTATAAATACACTCCTATTTTCATTATAAACCTACCTTTATCTTAATAAGTAAAGGAGGTGAATTTTATGATAATAAAAAATATAGAAACACATTCTTTTGAACTAACACAGCGATTTGTTTTATTTATGGCGGTAATATGTGGTTTTACAGTAGCAAACGTGTATATAAATCAAACTCTTTTAGTAAGTGTAGCCCATACTTTTCATGTTTCAGAAACTAGAATCGGTATTGTCGCTACTGTAACCCAAGTCGGATATGCACTAGGAAATCTCTTCATAGTTCCTTTAGGGGATATACTTGAGAGAAAAAAATTAATTTTAATTTTATTGTCTCTCATTTGTATTAACTTAGCTTTAGCCGCTTTCTCAACAGATATGACTTGGCTAATTGGAGCTAATTTTATTCTTGGATTTGTTACAATCATTCCCCAGATTGTAATCCCTTTCGTCTCTCAATACGCCACTGATCGAAATAGGGGTCAAATTTTAGGCAATGTATCTATCGGTCTAGTTTGCGGCATTTTAGGAGCTCGATTAATTAGCGGATTCATTGATATTCACTTCGGATGGCGAACTGTTTATGGGATTTTTTTCATAAGTACTTTCATTCTTATGTTATTAGTGAAAATATATTTCCCTAAAGGAGATAAGCCTCATCACATGCAATATAAAAAGCTTCTCTCTTCTTTCATCCCACTCTTGTTGCAAGAGAAAATGTTACGAAAAGCTTGTTTAAGTCAAGGGATGGTATTTGGAGCTTTCAGTGTTTTTTGGACTACACTTATTTTCTTATTAACCACACGTCCTTATCATTACGGAAGCTCTACTGTTGGATTAATCGGTTTAGTAGGAATAGCAGGAGCATTTGCAACACCTATTATTGGACGCATTATAGATAAAAAAGGAGCCATATTTGCGAACGCTTTATGTACGTCTATTTCATTTTTTTCTTTTTTACTATTTTTATTTTCAGGGTACTGGTTACCAGGACTTATTGTAGGGGCTCTTTTACTTACAGCTGGCACTCAAGCAAATCAAGTAGCTTGTCAAGCACACCTTTTCCAATTAAATCCTGAGAAACGAAGTAGTTTGAACGGCATATACATGGTCGCAACATTTCTCGGTGGGTCTATAGGCTCATACTTCGGGCTACTCGTCTGGAGCAAATGGCAGTGGACCGGAGTATGCATTCTTGGAATTTCCATGATAAGTATTACACTAATCTCATTTATAAAGGTGCCTCACTATACTAGAAAGGAAGATGTATGTAATGAAAAATCCTAGTGTGAATTATGAAAAAGGAATGAAAATTTTAGCAAAAATCGCTCCTGAACATTACCAAAAGATCGTAAATAACCTTGCAGATTCTGTTGCACCTGATTTAGGAACATTAGCTGTAGAATTTAACTACGGTCAAATTTTTGCCAGACCAGGTCTCGACTTGAAATCCCGATTACTTGCGACCGTTGCTGGATTAACAGCTTTAGGCAATACTGAACAACTGAAATTTTATATAACCGGAGCTTTAAACGTCGGATGGACAGAAGAAGAAATCATTGAAGTAATGATGCAGATGATTATATATGCCGGATTTCCTGTAGCATTAAATACCATTTTAACGGTTGCTACCGAAGTTTTTACAGAAATAAAAACAGGCACAATGTAATTAAAAATAAAAAAGGTTGAGTATCCATTAAAGGGTACTCAACCTTTTTTATTTAAAAATTACTTACGTAACTCCGCACCAAATTTCTCTTCTACCGCTGTTAATACACGGTTATGTGCTTCTGTTACTTCTTCGTCTGTTAACGTACGTTCTGGATCGAAGTAAGTCATAGAGAATGCAAGTGACTTCTTGCCTTCTTCCATTTTTTCACCTTCGTATAAGTCAAATAGTGTTACGTCTTTCAGAAGTTCTCCACCAGCTTCAGCAATAACTTGCTTCATTTCGCCAGCTTTTGTTTCTTTCGTTACAACAACAGCCATATCACGTGTCATGGATGGGAAACGTGGAATCGCTGAGTAGTAAGTTTCTTCTGCGTCTGCACCGAATACTTTTACAAGAGATAGTTCAAATACGAATGTATTTTTCACATCTAATTGTTTTTCTGCTTCTGGGTGCAATTGACCGATGAAACCAATTACTTCGCCATCTAATACGATGTCAGCCGTACGACCTGGGTGCATACCTTCACGTTTTGCTGGTGCATATGTGATTTGGTTTGAAACACCAAGTATGTCGAATAGTCCTTCTAGTACACCTTTCATAACGAAGAAGTCTACTACTTTTTTCTCACCTTGCCATGCATGGTGAAGAGCAAGACCTGTCATAACACCTGCAAGATGTTGTTCTTCTTTCGGAAGTTCTCCTTCTTCTGTCGGTAAGAAGATAGAACCTACTTCGTATAAAGCAACACTGTCGTTTTTACGAGCGACATTGTATGAAACTGCTTCTAACAATTGTGGTACTAAGCTTAAACGAAGTTGGCTACGTTCTTCACTCATTGGAAGTGCAAGAGCTACAGGCGCTTTTTCGTTTGGCTCAACCATATATTGTTTCGCTTTGTCAGTGCTTGTTAATGAATACGTGATTGCTTCATATAAACCAGCACCTTCTAAGAAGCGACGTACTTTACGACGTTTCGTTTGTGCTGATGTTAATTTACCACGAGTCATTGTTCCAGAAGGTAATGTAACTGGAATGTGGTCATAACCGTATAGACGGCCCACTTCTTCTACTAAGTCTTCTGAAATTGTAATATCAGGACGACGTGCTGGTACATTCACGTGGAATGTTCCTTCTACTTCTGTGAATGGGAATTTTAAGTTTGTGAACATTGTACCCATTTCACTTGCAGAAATATTTGTACCTAATACACGGTTTACTTTTTCAGCAGTAACAGATACTGTACGCTCTTGTACTTGTAAGTTATCAGCTTCTACTACACCTTCAAGTGCTTCACCGCCAGCGTATTTCGCCATTAAAGCAGCTGCGTGTTGAATTGCTTCAAATGTACGTGTTGGGTCGATTCCTTTTTCGAAACGCGCACTTGATTCACTGCGAAGACCTAAGTCTTTTGATGTACGGCGCACTGTTTGACCCGCAAAGTATGCAGACTCAATTAGAACGTTTACTGTCTCATTTGTAACTTCAGAATCCGCTCCGCCCATTACACCAGCAACAGCTAAAGCTTTTGTTCCGTTTGTAATGACAAGGTGGTGGCTTTGTAATGTACGCTCTTGATCATCTAACGTTTCAATTTTTTCGCCTTCTTTTGCAAGACGAACAACGATTTCTTTTGAACCTAATTTATCGTAATCGAATGCATGTAACGGTTGACCGTATTCCATTAAAATGTAGTTTGTAATATCAACTACGTTGCTAATTGGACGAATGCCAGCTGCCATAAGGCGAGTTTGCATCCACATTGGTGACGGACCAATTTTTACGTTCTTTACCATTTTTGCAATGTATAATGGGTTTTCTTCTTTCGCTTCTACACTTACAGAAATGTAATCAGCAGTTTTTTCTGCTGTTTCTTGTAAGTCGATAGCTGGAAGTTTTACTTCACGGCCATAAATAGCAGCTACTTCATATGCAACACCTAACATGTTTAAGCAATCTGCACGGTTTGGTGTTAAACCAAGCTCAAGTACTTCATCATGTAAGTTTAAAATTTCAAGTGCATCTGCACCAACTTCAGCGTCACTTGGGAAGATGAAGATACCATCTGCATATTCTTTTGAAACTAACTTTCCATCAATGCCAAGCTCTTGAAGAGCACAAACCATACCGTGAGAAGCTTCACCACGTAGTTTTGCTTTTTTGATTTTGAAATTACCAGGAAGTACAGCGCCAACTTTTGCAACTGGTACTTTTAAACCTTTTGCAATGTTAGCAGCACCACAAATAATTTGAACCGGTTCTTCTTCACCGATATCGATTAAGCATTTGCTTAACTTATCAGCTTCTGGGTGTTTTTCACATTCTAATACGTGACCAACTACAACACCTTTTACACCTTTATTTAATACTTCAACGCCTTCTACTTCAATACCACTTTTCGTGATTTTGTCTGCTAGTTCTTGTGCCGTTACATCTTTAATATCTACATACTCTTGTAACCAACGATATGATACGAACATACTTATCCTCTCCTTCCCTTACGCTCGTTTGAATTGTTGTAAGAAACGTACATCATTTGTATAGAAATGACGAATGTCATCTACGCCGTATTTCAACATTGCGATACGCTCTGCGCCCATACCGAATGCGAAACCTTGATATTCTTTTGAATCATAACCAGCCATTTCAAGTACGTTTGGGTGAACCATACCTGCGCCTAAAATTTCAATCCAACCAGTTCCTTTACAAGTGCCGCAACCTTTGCCGTGACACATCATACAAGAAATATCCATCTCTACAGATGGCTCTGTGAATGGGAAGAAACTTGGACGAAGACGGATTTCACGATCTTCACCGAACATCTTTTTCACGAATACTTGCAGTGTACCTTTTAAGTCACTCATACGAATATTTTTATCAATTACAAGACCTTCAATTTGCATGAACTGATGTGAATGAGTCGCATCATCGTCATCGCGGCGATACACTTTACCAGGACAAATAATTTTAATTGGGCCTTTTTCTTTATTATTTTCCATCGTACGTGCTTGCACAGAAGATGTATGTGTACGTAGTAACGTTTCTTCTGTAATGTAGAATGTATCTTGCATATCACGTGCTGGGTGATCTTTCGGTAAGTTTAATGCTTCGAAGTTGTAGTAGTCTTTTTCTACTTCTGTTCCTTCCGCTACTTCATAACCCATACCGATGAATACATCTTCAATTTGTTCAACAACAGCTGTTAACGGGTGGTGACAACCTGTTTCAACAGGACGACCTGGCAATGTAACATCAATTGTTTCAGTTGCTAATTTCGCTTCAATTACTGCTTTTTCTAAGTTGCTGATTTTGTCGTCTAGACGCGTTTGAATCGCTTCACGTACTTCATTTACTAATGCTCCCATACGTGGACGCTCTTCTGCTGATAATTTTCCCATGCCGCGTAATACTTCTGTAATTGGACCTTTTTTTCCTAAATACGCTACGCGTACGTCGTTTAAGCCTTTTAGCTCTTTCGCTTCTTCAATAAGCTCTAACGCTTTTTGCTTTAGCTCTTTTAAACGTGCTTCCATTTGGAACCCTCCTAATTTTAAAAATAAAAAAACCTCGCTCCCCAAAAGGGACGAGGTAAATTCGCGGTACCACCCTAAATTGACAGAACATGTCTGCCCACTCATTAGTTATAACGATCAATTCTGACCGGAACGCCTTTACATATACATGGTCCTGGCGTCAACTCCAGAGGTGAATTCACTTCCGTCTACCATAAGAATGCTTTCAGTCTACGGCATTCTCTCCCTATATGGCGATTTTGTAAGCTACTCTTCTCTATCAACGTTTTTCGTTATTTAACTTTTAATATAATGTACTTCAACTTATTATAAGAAGTTTTTTATTTGTTCGCAACCGGGCTTTGCAAATAATACGTTAAAATCCCTGCTGCAACTGCAACATTTAATGATTCTGCCCCGCCGTAAATCGGAATATACAAGTTTTGATCCGTTTTCGCAAGAATTTCTTGACGTACGCCGTTTCCTTCATTTCCTACAATTAATGCAAAACTACCAGCTGGTGTTACTTCCCCGTACGGAACTCCATTTTCAAGAGCTGTTCCATATACAGGAACGTTATTTTCTTTTAACTTGTCTACCCATTCTTCTAAGTTCCCTTTTACAATTGGTAAGTGGAAAATAGAGCCTTGTGTAGAACGGAGTACTTTACTATTATAAACATCAACACAACCTTCTCCAAGCACAACGGCATGAATGCCAGCTGCATCAGCTGTACGAATAATCGTCCCTAAGTTACCTGGGTCTTGCAGGCCATCTAGTAAAAGAAACTTTCCATCAGCAAGAGCTACTTCTTTCTCATGCTTTTCACAGACAGCAAATACACCTTGCGTCGTCTCTGTTTCACGAAGTACTTTTACGATTGCTTCCGGTACGATATACATTTCTACATCATTAACTGTCCAATCTTTCGGAAGGTCTGTCTGATCTGAAACGATAAGTTCTGTTACAACTCCTGCTTTTAAAGCTTCCTCCACTAAGTGGAATCCTTCTACAAAAAATAAACCTTTTTTATCGCGCTCTTTTTTCGTTTGCAGCTTTTTCCACTGCTTCACACGCGGATTTTGTACTGAATCAATGTTTTTCATAATATGTATTTCCCTCTCTTCTTGTCTTATCATTATAGCCTATTTTTCATACATATTTACATAAAAAAGAACAAAAACTAACGTCAGTTTCAATTCTGAAGAAGAGGTGAAAACAATGAGTTTTAATTTACGCGGTGCTGTATTAGCAAATGTATCTGGTAATACACAAGACCAATTACAAGAAACAATTGTCGATGCAATTCAAAGCGGTGAAGAAAAAATGCTTCCAGGTCTTGGTGTTTTATTTGAAGTCATTTGGAAAAACGCCGATGAAAATGAAAAGCACGAAATGTTAGAAACACTAGAACAAGGATTAAAAAAATAAGCAATTTGAAAATCACCTTTGCATAAGCTAAGGTGATTTTTTTGCGAAAAAATTTTTTTCTTCTCCTAAACATTTCTACTTTACTAACGAACTATGATGGAGTACAATGTTCAAAATACATTTAAACCGATCGATTTTTCTTCATATACACCATTAGATAAAGTGAAACTTTAATTAGTGGGGAGGGGTGTTCATCCCCACTAATTATTAGTTGAACCAATCGGGCTTTTACGGGCAGTTGATTCCTCACCTAACTTCCTCGTATTCGCTGAATTTTGAATTAGGAATCTTACTGCCCGTTAAAGCGGGATAAAAGGAGTGAATGTTTTATGCACCGTATTACGCTTGAACAAATTTTTAAACACCATATTACACAAAAATACGTAAATCGTTCTGGGATGGTCCATGCGATCGCTGTCGCTTACCATGCGTTCCACTTAGCTAAAAAGCATCACGCCTCAGTCGATGCTGCTACAAAGGCTGGTTTCCTTCATGATATCGGACATCATACGTGGTACACAGGCGGCGAATGGGACTATGATTTATATAAAAAGAATGATATACACGCAATTAAAGGAGCAGAAAGAGCTCATAAATTGCTTATTAGATTAGGAGAGCACCCTAAACTAGCAAAAGAAATTTCTATCGCCATTCTTCTTCATACAGATTCTTTCTTAGTGGAACAAGAAATTGAAAGAACGTCTCTTCAAAATATTATTAAATGGGCAGACGAAGCAGATGAAGAACCGGGCGGAGCGCATCATTATCGAACAATTTCTTATGAAAAAGCACTAAAAGCAATTCAACAGTTAGACCGATTGGTAGAGCGTGAATTACAAATAGAGCAATCAAAATCGAATAACAAAGCCGAACATAGTTATCAATAAGAAAGAGGCATCACTATAGGGTGATACCTCTTTTATTATTTTATGGAAAATACACCTTTATATGTAATATTTAAATATTACACCCGATAACAAGACAGTTTATAATTAAATATACAAATATAAAGAGGTGATTTTACAAATGCAACCCGCTACACAACTTTCTAATGAACAGAAATACTCTATGTCATGGGGACAATTTATTAGCTCCGTTTTATTCGCTTTTTTCGGAACCGGACTTATTACTGTGTTCCTCGCAATGCCATTAACAATTTATACAGCTGGTCTCACAAATAAAAAACAAATTGCCCTGTATGAATCTATTGCCAATACTGCAAGTACCGTATTACAACTAGCCGTATTGTTATTCTTCATTTTTAAATTCGAACCCGCAAAAAAATTACTACTAAAATCTTTTAACTTTAAAGCACTGAAAGAATGGCGCACATACGTATATTTACTTCTTTTCTTCGTTATAAACATCGTACTCAATTACATACTGTTAAATTATGTGTTCCAAGACGCAACGAAGCAGCAATCTTCCGCACTAAGCTTAGACGTCTTTAAGCAATATCAAATATTATTGCTTCTCAGCTTCGCCATACTCACACCCATTTTTGAAGAACTTATTTTCCGTGGTTTTATACTTCGCTTCTTCTCAGAACGTTTTCCATTTTGGATCGCAGCCATCGTAACAAGTTTCTTCTTCGGTATCGCTCATACATACTCACTTGGGGTTATGGTAATTACTTTCTTCATGGGATTATTAATGGCTATTTTATGTAAAAAAACAAAATCCATTATTCCAGCTATGTTATTTCATATTATGAATAATATGTTGGCGTTCTTGAGTTAAAAAGAGGTATCATCGCGATACCTCTTTTATCATAACTTCAAACTCTTCTTCCGTTTACACAGAACATCAATGTAAAATTACTACGGTCTGTAAATATTAGCCTCAAAATATCATTTTTATTACAATGATGACTTTTTTGTATAAATATCCTATAATTTTTATATATAATTATAAAGTATAAAAGGATAGGTGATTCACTATTATACAAGCCAAGCAACTAACTTACCCACAAAAACATCCTATGTCACTCTCACAATTTCTATTTTCGCTCGTTTTCGCGATTTGGGGAACAGGATTTCTAGCTGACCTCTTTATAGGTCTTCCTACCGTTATTTATACAGACGGTTTAACCGATCCAAAACAAATTGCTTTAGCAAAATCACTTACTACTTTTGGAAGACATTTATTTGTATTGTGTATTTTGTTAATTTTAATTTATGCATATAAACCGTTAAGAAATTTAATTGTCCCAACACTAAACTTTACAGCATTAAAAAAAATAAGCACATACATCTATATAATCCTTTTTTACGGACTACATATCGTTAATGATATATTTATAATTAATAATATTTTTCCTGATGCGGTAAAAGAACAGTCATCCGCTTTAGACCTAGAAATGTTAAAACAATACAAACTGTTATTGCTTATAGGTGGCGCTATACTTGTACCTATTTTTGAAGAACTTATAGTTCGCGGTATTATTCTTCACTTCCTACAACAGCGCGTCTCCTTTTGGATTGCAGCGCTTGGGTCTAGCTTCCTCTTCGGAATAGGTCATATATACTCAACTGGTGTGATGTTTAGTATGTTCATCATGGGTCTATTTATGGCCATTTTATGTAAAAAAACAAAATCCATTATTCCAGCTATATTACTTCATATTTTGAATAATATGTTAGCCTTTTTAGGATAAAGAGAGGTATCATCACGATACCTCTCTTTACTCTTTTATCACAACTTCAAACTCTTCTTCCGTTAATACTTTTCGATAATTCGTTTTCTGTCCTCCCTCTTCACCAGAAGTTAGGACAGGTGTCAGTACAATTTTCGTTACACTGTCCTCTAGTTTTTCAAATCTCCAATAACTATTTTTTGATAATGTAAGGCCAGAATCTAGTTTTAACTCTTTACCATCTTGATCCTTCCCGATAAATGTTACATCTACCTTTGTTCCATTCAACATCTTATA
>NZ_JAKUFR010000076.1:0-23512 GCF_022663555.1 Bacillus cereus group sp. BfR-BA-01381 | reverse complement strand
GAGCGAGACAGTGAACAAAAATATCAAATTAATTAGAGCTAGGAAAAAAAGCAAGTTAACGCAACAAGATCTTGCAAAAAGAATGAAAGTTACAAAATCTACAATAAGTAATTGGGAAAATGGTTATAGTAATCCAAATCTTGAAAAGGCTATTAGGTTAGCCACTATTCTTGGTAGTGATGTAAAGGATTTAATTTGATGCACAAGAGTACAAGAATCTTATACTTAATAGATGGAAAGCGGGTGAGAAAATGCCATCAACTAACATGGCAGTACCAACAGAACCGTCGCATACACATATAAAAAGCACTTCAAGAGGTGACACCATGAGCCAACAAGAAGAATATGCGGCGACTTATGAATTTGGAAAAACGAAAGTCCATGTTGTGGCTCCTGAGCCAAAATCACAAAAGGATATTGATAAAATCCGTCAAGCATATTACAAGGCTGGTTGGGCCATCATCAAAGAGATACAAGTAAAAGAAAACGTTGAGGAATAGTTCCTCTCTTTTTATACGAAAAGTAGACAAGTTACATATGTACTAAGTTCATTGTAACTATTTGAAAACTAAATATGGAGGCGAACAGATATGGGAACAAGCATATACTGCAATTCAGCAATAGGGGAATTATTACAGAATGCTAGAGAATGTTGTGACAATGTTCAGCTGAAAACGAAGAAAGGACTATCTAAGTACCTTGGTATTACACATGAAAGATTAACCCGTATTGAATCTGGACTTTCTAAACCAGAATTTGAACTTGCTATGGATTGGTGCCATGCAACAGGAGCAAAGTTAAATCAACAAGCAATTAAACATATTTATGGTGTTGGGTTACCACCTACAGATCCACGTTTAACTCAAGATGTAAATCTACAATTGATGAACTACATTAAACAAGCTGAAGAGGGAATTGCGGCAGCAAAGGAAATCATGAACTTACAAGTTACAACAAGGTCATGGAAACATGATGAAAAAAAGAAACATGAATACGCAGTTCATGCAAAAGAAATCTTCGATACAATCCAAGCTACTCAGTGTGTAGTACAAGCTCTTGAGCAAGTTCATTTTGGCATTATGGAACAAATACAAAGAAGTTGGTTGCAAAAGGCTATGGCGGAAAACGTTATTATTCAATCGGTCGATAGCTTAATGAATTTAACAAAGGTGCTTTGAGGGAGGAAGGAAAATGACAGTAGATTATAAGAAACCGAGTCTAAGAGAATATAAGGAATTAATTCGCTATGATGCAAAACTAACTGGTGAAATTAAAATAGCAGAATTACTCAATGAGGATTCAAAAACAGTTGAGTTAAAGCAAGAGAAGAAATTGTTGGGGATTCGAATCAAAATTATAGAAGCATCATTTATTTTGAAGCATAAATGGGTAAATAAAAAAGCTACCGCCTAGACAACAGTAGCTCTGAAAAATATCGTAAAGCAATTATAACATTATATAAATCATTTGGACAAGCCACTGTGCTTGTCGTTATGACCAGAAAGGGATTGTTCCTCCCATACCTCTACAATCCTTTCTGGTTGTAACGATGCGTACAGCATCAAATTAATTAGAAAGGAGATGTAATTCATGAACGATAAAAATAATCGTCTTCATGATCTTGTTCTTCCTGGGGATTTTTCATTTGCGAATAAACTTCGTAACTGTATGAGTGCATGTATTCATAACATGTTTAATGCAGAATCAACCGAAGAATCGAATCACTGGGAAGAAGAGCTGGAGCGATGTATAAGGGAATTTAAAATGCTTCGTGATACAAAAGAGGAACATGAGGCATCGATGAGTTATCGTGTAGTAATTAAAGATTTAAGAGCAAGAGGAGTTAACGCCTCATTAGTAACACGTAGAAAATAAAAAGATCTATCACTTGGCAGAGTGATAGACAAACGGTCTTGCAAAAGATCTTGGGATTAATTATATCAAATTAGCAGTCGTATAACAACGGAGTGTGCTACATGCTTTTAGACAAATCGTTACATAGAGTGTTGCTGAACCCTAAAGTGTTTCAACAAGCTACATCAGAGCAACACCTAATTTACTTAGTAAAACAATATCTCAAAATAGGATACAAGAATTATCGCTTATTACGTGTAGAGGACGGATTCGCGATATGTAAACGGGAGGATGAATAATATGGCAGTTTATAGACCAGTACACGTTTCATTTTGGCAGGATTCATTTGTTTTAGATCTTACACCGGAGGAGAAGTATTTCTATTTATATTTGATGACAAACAGTAAGACGTCTCAATCAGGAATCTATGAGCTTCCACTCCGTATCATTGAAACTGATACAGGATATAATCGTGAAACTGTTATGAAGCTATTAGAACGTTTTGCTGAGTACGGAAAAATTAATTACAACCAAAAAACAAAAGAGTTGTTCTTAATCAACTGGTTAAAATTCAATCCAATTAAAAATGTAAACATTGAAAAGTGTGTTTTAAAAGAAATTCAATCTGTAAAGGACCAGGATTTTTTAGTTGATTTCTATGAAACTTGCTTGCAATTAGAACGAGAACAAGATTTTAAAATCCCTCGTATTAAGGAGTATTTATCAGTCCGTTTGGAGGGGCTTATAAGGGGCTTCCAAGACCCTAGCAAGGAAGAAGAAAAAGAAAAAGAAGAAGAAAAAGAAAAAGAACAACAACAAGAAGAACGCGCAGGCGCGGAAGAAGTTGTTGAGGTTAATCCAATTTCTTTTTACGAGCAAAACTTCGGATTCATTACACCTTTTATTGCAGATGGTATTTATGCTTGGATAGATGATTTAAATGCAGAACTAGTTATTAAGGCTATGGAGATTGCTTTAGAGAAGAATACGAGAAACATGTCTTACGTAAATACGATCTTAAGAGATTGGCATCTTAAAGGCTTTAAAGCAGTAACTGATGTTGAGGCAGCTGATAAAGCATTTCGTGCTCAGAGATTAACAAAAGCGCAGCAACAGACAAAAGCACCTGATCAACAAAAAGGTCTATCGGAATCTACTAAAAACGTAATACAGCAGCAACAAGCATGGGAGCAGAACATTCCAACAGAAGAAGAACTTGCAGTACTTAACCAACAGAATGCGTGGTTGGCAAAATGAGTAACGATATGATTCGCAATGTTGAAGCTGAACAAAGTGTTTTAGGTAGCATAATCCAAGAAGGCGATTTAATTAAAGATTGTCAGCTAAAGGTAAAACAGTTTTTTTTACCAACACACCAAGTAATTTTCAAGGCAATGAGAGAATTAGAGGATGCTGAGGTTCCGATAGATCTTGTTGCTCTCATTGGAAAATTCGATGAAAGCTTTATGCATCAAATTGGTGGAATTGAATTCTTTGTAAACCTAACAGAAGTTGTTACGACTACTAAAAATTTCTCGTATCACGAAGGCTTAGTTATCGAAGCTTGGAAAATGCGACATGCTCAGGAGGTTGCTGGTAACTTATATAACCGCCTTCAGCAAGATAGGGATATGAGTGCTATTGGTACATCAATTGATGAATTAAGCGCCATTGAAGAAACGGGTTACTCAGATGAATTTAACTTGAAAGATACGCTTGTTGATTTGTATAAGAACATGCAAATTGATGTAGGAGATTTAACCGGTATACCAACTGGTTATGACGACCTGAACAGAATGACAGCAGGGTTACAAGAAGGTGATTTAATCATTGTCGGTGCCCGTCCTTCAATGGGGAAAACAGCATTTGTATTAAATGTTGCTTTTCATGCAGCAAGTGCTCATACAGCAACAGGAATCTTTTCACTAGAGATGGGAGAAGAGCAGTTACTTAAACGTATGATTTCAAGTACTGGAAATATAGATGCTACAAAATTAAAGAATCCTAAGAAGCTATGTAATTTAAAGGATTGGGAAAAAATTAGTCAAGCGATGGGATTAATTAATGATTTGCCATTAGAAATTTACGATAAAGCAAATGTAACGATGCAAGAGATTTATGCAAAGGCTAGGAAATTAAAGCGTAAGTACCCTGATAAAAAGGTTTTAATTGCAATTGATTATTTACAGCTTATTGTGGGTGATCAAAAGCATAGAGGGAACCGCATGCAAGAAATCGGTGAGATTAGTCGTAAGTTAAAACTGATGGCAAGAGAATTAAATGTATGTGTAGTTGCATTATCACAGTTAAGTCGTGCGGTAGAAAGTAGGCAAGATAAGAGACCGTTGCTATCAGATTTACGTGAAAATGGTCAAATTGAGCAAGATGCGGATTTAATAGCATTCTTATACCGTGAAGATTACTATGATCGTGAGACGGAAAATAAAAACATAACGGAAATTATTTTAGCGAAACAGAGGAACGGTCCAGTTGGTGTTGTTGAACTAGCATTTATTAAAGAATTTAGTAAGTTTGTAAATTTAGAGAGAAAGTTCAATCATCAACAGGAGGCTTAATCATGTTGTTACGTCAGGAAGTAGAACGTAGAAAACTAATAATCATTCGTAAATTATTGGGATTAGGATTAACTGAAATTAACGGACAAACATTAGATCGATTAACGTTAACGCAGCTTGAAGGGATTCTAATAGCAAGTTTGCAGGTATTGGAGGGAAAAAACAATGCCAAAGCAATTAACAATTTTTGACGTGGAACCAGTTGTCTCATTTGATCCTAAGAAAGCTCATATTCACCGTTTGAATTCAAAATTAAGGTATGCAGATGTGGTTGTACAAATACCACGTCAGGCCAAAGCGATTGATGAATTAAAACCAACGACAGCGCCTGATGAGCGTTATGAGTTGTTTGAAGATTACACAATTGGAATTTGGCGTTACAAACGAGCGGAGGATAAACAATTTGTATGGGAAGAGGCTGAAGAGATATGTAAGCGAGCACGGGATGAGAAAAAGCCAATTTCAATACGGCTCCATCTATCACTGGAACAATCATTTGTTCCAGAAAATGTTGTGCAATATCTATAGACAAATAAAAAAGCTGAGATCACTCTCAACTTACTTCGACAAAGTAATTATAACATATGGGAGTGATCTTGGTGGGAATTAGAAAAGAAAATCTTGTTGAAATGACAGCTGAAATAGATTTGAAAATAAACGGAATATATATCGTTAAAAATGGTCAGGTTCAGCTAATAGAACCACCTCAAAGTGGATTTGGTGAACAATCATTTGTATATCAAAGTGGAAAAGTAATTCGGATGGAAGAGCGGAAAACACAGTTACTTTAATAAAATTTGAATTTTTTTCAGAAATGGTAAAGAAGAATGAAAAAAGAGAGCGCAATATGTGCACTCTCTTTTTTTACCTTATATAATTTATGTATGTAAAGTAATTATATAAGTTCAAAGTTTCAATTTCAACCCTTTTTTTCCAAATGAAGGTTAGTAGCAGAAAATCTTTCGTTAAACTTATGAAGAGTGAACGTAACTAAGTCTCCAATTTCAATTCCAGTAAATTTAACTTGATTTAAATTGAAATATATACTTCCGTTTGTATTGTTTGCAATAAAACCAAAGTGATCTTTTATATGGACAACTATTCCTTTATTATCCTCTAGGATATTTCGAGCATCCTTAGCATAATTATATGTTAATTTTTTTAGTAAATCGGATAATTCACTATTAATTTCGTGACTATGATTATTTAAGTGTGAACGTAATTTATTAAGCTGATTTCCTTTTAAAGATTTAATTGCACTAAAATGGTTTTTTAGGATAATGTGCAATAATTCTATTGCTTCATCATTATAGTGTAGGAAAGCAAGGTCTGTTAAAACCTTAGTCATTACAACATATGTTTTAGTATCAATTTTGGATAGGCTTTCTATAAGGTCAATTGCTTTTCTTAGTAATTCAATTTTTTTAGTTATATCCCTGTTTTGATAGTTCTGGGCCATTCTTCTATATAAGTCTGCAAACCTAGAGATAAATTGATTTTCAAGTTTTTGAGGGAAACTTTCACGTACTTCTTTAAGCTGTTCAAGAATTGCTTCCGCTTCGCTGTATTTTCCAAGATAGGTCAACACTCTGGATTTCTCTAATAGTATAAGTGGCTCAGTAGGAAGAATTTCTTGAGCCTTATTAATAAGTTCTTCAGCTTGATGGAAATCTTGCATTTTTATGGTATAAAACACACTAAATAAATAAAGTATTGTTGCTTCTTCAAATTTCTCCTCGCAAGATTCTAACGCAGTTCTATAATTTGTAATTGCATCAAATTGTTCATCGTTTTCAGCTGCAATAAAAGCTTTTATTTTGTAAACTTCAAAGTAATCGGGTGAGATATTAGAAGCTTTATTTATAAAGTCATATGCTTCTTGCCAATTTCTTTTTGCGCTATGTTCTAATGACTGGAGTAAGTAATATGAAGCAAGTTTTCTATTTTTATTATCAAGATTTTTAAATAATGATTGTGGTGAAAATGGATCGTTTTCATTTTTTACACGAATATCTTGTAATATAGAATTTAATCGTTGTCTCTTCGTTAATATTTTTTTTAAGAAAGTATTCGTTGGACGATGGTCAATTGATAGATAGTCTTTGGCCATTTGATTTAATTCATATTCTCCACGTAGTGTAAATAATAAACTTGTTGAAATCAAAGTATTAATGTATTTGATAAGGTCTGCTTCATCAAATTCTAAGAAATAATCTATCTCGCCGTAACTCAACCTTTGTCCCTCGATTAAAAAAAGTTGTAAAATTTCTTTTTCTTCTTTTTGTAGTTTTTCTACGACATTTGACATACAGAATTTAATAAGATGATCTTTGTTTATAATAATAGAGTTTTCATTAACACCGTTATATACACTTGAAATAAACCATTTAATAGATAAAGGGCTAGAGTATAGGTGATTAGAAACAAGATTTTTGATTTCTTGGTCACTTCTTTTATGAAGGGCTAATCCGTAATATTGAGACAATTCTCTAAAATATGTAATCGCGTCTCTTTGATTAAGACCGTCTAATTTATATCTTCGTTCTAATTCCCCTAAACCGTGTCTGGATGTAATAAGAACTTTAGAGTTTTCAGGAATATCTCTCATAAATTCAAGAATTTCTTCAGAGTTTAAAGTTTCTAAATTATCTAAAACAAGCAAAGTATTAAATTCGGACATAAAATTGATGATGTTTTTTTCAGATGGTATATTTTCTTCTTTTACTGTTAATGTTTCACCAATTTGGAAAAGTGATTTAATATCTTTTATTGCCCCTTTAATATTGGTAAACTCTCCTTGAGAAAGTGTTCTTGTTTTCAATGAAATCCATATAATAGAATCAAAAGGGTTTTCTGGA
The DNA here is from genome assembly GCF_022663555.1 of Bacillus cereus group sp. BfR-BA-01381. Lineage (NCBI taxonomy): Bacteria > Bacillati > Bacillota > Bacilli > Caryophanales > Bacillaceae > Bacillus > Bacillus cereus group sp. BfR-BA-01381. The sequence goes on along the minus strand of NZ_JAKUFR010000076.1, from coordinate 16,224 downwards.
TCATCGAGTAAATCGTAAAGAGATTTTACAGCGATTGCTGTTTTGCCAATGCCTCCGTTACCGACGATGGTGATAATCTGATTTTTTTTATCTTTCAGTAACTCCTTAATTTCTTTAACTTCGGATGTTCTACCAATATATCCAGTGTCATCAAATTCTGGCTCAGGTAAGTTATGGTAAACTTTCGATTCATAATCAAGAACTCGATCATACTCTTTAGCCAGTAGTTTATGAGGGTTCTGTTCTATGGTTTCTTTTGTTTTTTTTGTTTCTTGCCAATCAATCCAAGGCAATGAATCTGGTAGGGTATTTAATACTTCTACTAAAGTAGCTCTATCTCCTATTTCCAATGGGCGAGTATGCATAACTCTATTGCGTATTGGAATAACCTTTTTAAAGTAATTGTTTAACTCAGTAGATTTTTGATTGTTTATTTTAAACTGGTAAGGATCAGATATGATTACTTCGACATAATCACCTAAATCGAGCTCCATCAAGATTTTATTCGTATCAGAATTACGTATAGAATCTTTTGACCTTTTTTTTGCTTTTTGAAGCATTTGTTCTGTAAATCGTATTTCAGTTCCGCTACTTAATAAAAATTTGCGTAAGTCGTACTCTAAGGATGTGCATACTGAAAACATTAGAACCCGTGTACTTAAATTTAAGTGTTGCAAAATAAATCCACCTACTTTAATAGTTTTTAATATTCCTGATTATAACATTATTAGAATTAAATTATAATATTAGTGTGAAAAATATAAGACTCTATTCAATAATCCTTTTTTAATAAAAGGTTACTAAAATATGAGAAAATGATATAATAATCCCAATTACACATATAGTCCTACTGGAAGAACCAGCGGACACCAAACTATAAGAGCCTTAGTGATATTGCTCTATAGTTTGGTGTCCGCTTTTTTGTTTTCATTAACAAAATATATAAGGAGTGTTTTTATATATGGAGCAATTAACTTTCTTACCTAAAATTGATCGTAAAGCAACGCAGAATCGTTTAGAAGAGATTCTTGAAAATGTTCGTATTTATAGACAATTTGGGATGATTAGACATGAGATGAAGGTTACAGCATCTAGCGAGGTAAGATATCACGGTCCAACAAATATAGTAGGGAAGCCAGCTGAAGATATTGCTTTAGCAAATGTTGCTATGAGTGAAAGAGAAGTGAAACTACAACGTTTATCTTTTCAAATTGATAAGGCATTAAGTCGTTTTAGTAAAAATCAAAGGGATATTATTGTAAAACGATATTTAGAAGATGAAGAGGTCTTTGATTACATGGTTTATAACGAAATTGGTATGAGTGAGCGTACGTATAGAAGAAATAAATCTAATGCTTTTTATAAATTAGCTTTTGCTCTTAGATTAGAAGTATATGAGGCAGAAGAAACTGGAGGTAATGAATAATGAATTTTGTTCAACCAATACGTGATCCAGAGCAAATACAGCATTTAAAAGAGTATTTTAAGGGAAAGAGCTTACGTAATTACATTCTCTTTATTATGGGTATTAATACGGGCCTCAGAATCTCAGATATTTTGAAATTGAAAGTAGGGGATGTTAAAGGCAGTCATATATCTATGCGAGAAAAGAAAACAGGGAAACAGAAACGAATACAAATTACTGCAGCACTGAAAAGAGAACTTAAATGGTTTATTGAAGAAAGAGAAGATAATGAGTACTTATTGCAAAGTAGACAAGGTAGGAATTGTCCAATTGGTCGTAGCATGGCATATAAGATATTAAGCGGAGCAGCGGCAGAGTTCGGGTTAGATGAAATAGGAACACATACGTTAAGAAAAACATACGGGTATCACATGTACATGCAAACAAAAAACATAGCATTACTCATGGAGATATTCAATCACTCGTCAGAGAAGGTCACGTTACGTTATATAGGTGTTAACCAAGATGCAATGGATAAAGCAATGACTAGGTTTAAAATCTAATCATTGCTTATTCCTTTTTTAGTCTAGGGGTATCGCAGCATTTTTGGAAAAAACTACACTAAGAGTATGCAAGATTTTATACAGTTCTAGTAACAAACGAGAACCCTAAAACCGCGCTAGGATAAGGATGTATAAAAAAATGCATAGATCCATAAAACAAAAAAGAAGGTTCCTTGGTGAGTGTACGGTTTTCACCCTTTTCCTTGCTGCCGATAACGATAATTATGTAAATAAGCTGTCCACATAGGCAGCTTATTTTATTTTTCCACATAGAGTAGGTTATTTTGCAAAATGTTGGTGGTATCACTATACAGTTACTCATAAATTTCGTACTGTGTAACTCAAAAGAGAAAGTTAAATGAAGTCAATGATACCAAGCGATTCAGCGAAGGGGGCAGTTACACACAATATAAGATATGGGTAAGTCCTTATGTAAATTAATATACAAATGTGTTAATTTATAATTAGGTTTTTGAATCTTTGGGGAGGAGGGGAAATTTAATTGGGAGCAAATATAGAAATTATAAAAAATATATGCCATATTTTATTTTTTGTAGTAACAGGAATTATTGCTATTTTGACATTTATACAAGCAAAAAAGACTGTTTTACAACCGATCAAAACTGAGATTTTTAAAGAACAAATTAAAGAATTATCTAAGGTATTGGAACTTTTCAATGGGAAAAGAGAGCTAGAACTTCGTAACGATTATGATTTTGATAAGATTTTAATGTTTAACACTTTGATTATGTTTGATAGTTTTGCATATTTATTCTATGATATTGAATTGGATAGAGAAAAAAGACCATATGCAGAAAGTAAGGGAGCAATAATATCAAAGCAGAAGGCAGAAAAATATTTTCAAATTGTAGATGACCATGTGGTGAATGAGGCAGCTGCTAGTATAGATAAAGATTCTTCAAAGCCAGATTCTAAGGCAGTTCATGCAATATGGTCGAAATATGAGTTGGAAATGATAAGTATTACTGAAAAGTATGATGAGAGTATAAAGAAGATAGATGCATTTAAGAAAAATCCTTTGATTCCTAAACCTTTATTAGACTTATTAATAGAATATGAAAAGAGAGTTTTAGACAATATCGATTTGGTAGAGGAAATTGTAGATGAATGTGCTCAAGAAATGCCACACAAGTATCCAAATCGAGAAACAATGAAAAATGCAAGATTAGATTGGGTAAGGAATAGATATATTGATCGTTTTAATAATTTGGAAGAAAGTGCTGAAAAAATTTCTGATTACATAAGGGATTATTTCAAAACTGATGAGTTAATGGGAAAGAAAAAATAGTAAGTGGCAGAGTCGTGACCGCTTTTTGGCAGGAAATGTGCCGGTTGTTTTGGAATCAACGTGATATATTTGTATTGTGAGAAGTGGCGGAAAATACAACTCACTATGTTGTTTCTAAAAATCTAAACGGCTTCATAATGACAGCATATAAAATCCGAAACCAGTAGATGGTACTGATTGAATGTTACCGTTAATAAGGAGAGCTTTTGCTCTTCTTCCAGTTACTTAATATTGTTGGCAAAGATGAATGTAATAGTATTAGGTGATTGGAATAAGAATAAAAAACTTCATTTACCGTATTTATAATAGTAATAACATAAGAAATTGACGAAAGGGCAACTGATGCATGGTTGCTCTTTTTTATGTCGATATATGAAGATATATGACGGACGATTGATAAGGCATTTACTTTCTTTTTGTCGGATAATGGAGATAAAAGGAGATGGTGAATTTGGACAAATTAAATACTGTAGTTGAAGATTTATTAAAAGAAATTGATACAGATTTACAAGGTATAAAAACGTATATGAGAACGGTAGAAGGACTTTTTGAAAAACAAGAAAATAAAGTCAGAGAAACTGCAATGACACTTTTACCTGTAATGCGCAAGATACAATCCAATATGTTTAATTTTACGTCACAAGATGGGCGTTGGGTATCAAGAACAGGTCCAATTTTGAAGTATGATGATAGTGAAAATTCACTATATATTTTCTCTATAAAGGAAGAGGGACCAATCATCTTGAATATGGACACAAAAAAAGAAGCATTAATTAGCTATGATAAATTACTTAAGGAAGTTGAATTTAATACAGTTATGGAAAGTCTTCTTTCAGTAGTTTCATATACCGAGAGATTGCAAAAAAAATATCAAGGTATAATTGATAAGATTGAAACAGAGTTAGCTAAATATTGAAATGTATAATTAGTTGAAAGCATCCATTCGGGTGCTTTTTTTATTTTGGGTTGAGAGGTGGTGGTTCATGTGTTTTGGTTATTTAAGATGTTTGCACATGAGGTTAAGATTCTTGGTCATGATGTAATTCAAGTGTTCAAAGGATGGAATCACGAAAATGAAAAATTAACTATAACTTCAATACAATTCAATGATCCGATAGATAAGATGGTTGAAAAAGAAATGGAACAATTGAAAGCGATAAAGGTGGGAGAATTTAATGAAACTAACTAAACAAGAACAAACAGTTATTATCGGTCAGTTAATCAATAATGTTATCGGTGTGGAGTTAGCAAAGCAGCACATTGATCCACAGAAATTAGAGAAGGCTGTAGCATTGCACAACGAAATGAATGATGATATGACACCGAAGCAAGTACGAGAAGCGCTTATTAATGTACTGGATAAAGCGATAGATGAATTCCTGGAGCATAAGGAGTGAGTATAGATGCAGTTAACGAAACTTGAGAAGGCTGTTGCTATTGGTTCAATACTTTCAGGTATCAAAGAGGAAGAGTTTAAAGAGTATGTTGAAGTAGAGAAGATACCACAAGTAATTAAAGAAGTGGAAGCATTAGCTGATAAGACAACAAGAAAGGTAAAGAAAGAAGCTGATATAAGTTTAATTAGTAAGCTTATCGATTCATTCTTAGAAGAAAGTAAATCGGTGGAGAGCAATGAAAGAATATAAAACCAAACAACAGAAGCGTAAGTTCTATGACAGTAGTGATTGGAAGGGTAAACGAGAACAAGTAAAGATGCGTGACAACTATGAATGCCAGGAGTGTAAACGTAATGGTCGTGTACAAACAGACACCAATGAATACAGTGAGAGTGCCAAGCGTAAGAAGATTCAACTCGTTGTCCATCATATAAAAGAACTTGAACATCATCCTGAACTTGCATTAGAAATGGATAATCTCGAAACAGTCTGTGTGGATTGCCATAATAAAGAACACGGTAGGGTATTCAAAAAGAAAATCAACAAATGGGAACACGATGAAAAATGGTAAAAAAGAATCAATAATAACAGTCCCCCCCTTAAAAAATTTCAACAAAAATGCTTTAAGGGGCACCGGAGGAGGGGGTTAACTGTCAGGTTTTTTTCGATTTTACGCACGTAAGGGGGGTGGGTAGATGGCTGTTAGTATTGTGAGGTTAAAAGAACAGCTCATGAATAGCATTGATGTTACAGATTTAGTCGAAGTTGAAAAGGTAGAAAGATATATTGATCTAGTAAAAGCATTTAGAAAAATAAATAAAACTATTAACAAAGAAGGCGAGTCCGTAACGATAAAAAACGGTTCTCAAGTTTTTGTTAAAGCCCACCCTCTTATAAGTGAGAGGAATAAAATTAACAGTTCATTAATTGCTTTGGGAAGAGATATAAAACTTGTTCCTAAAGTCGGTGCTTCTAATTCGGGTTATAGTCCAAGTGATTTAGTATGATTAGGCAAAAATATGTAGATGAATACATTGAACTTTATAGAAGTGGTAAAGTAAGGTTCAACAAAGAAAGAGAACTGTTAATTGAATACCTGGAAAAATACGTTTTAAACAGAGACGACTTGTATTTTGATGATGAAATGATTGAGAAGTGTATCCGTTTTGGTGAAAAGTGGTACTTTCCATTACAATCATTTCAAAAATTCTTAATAGCATTCGTCTTTTTATTTTATAAAAAAAACGGACGTGTATTTTATCGTAAATTCTTATGGATGCTTGGCCGTGGCGGCGGTAAAAATGGTTTAATGACAGTTATCCTTCACTTTTTAATAAGTGAATTACATGATATTCCTGAATATAACATTTCCGTTGTTGCAAACAGTGAAGAACAAGCAAAAACAAGTCCAGATGAAATTCATAAATGTATTAAAAGGAATGAAGTTTTACAAAGAGCTTTTAAAACAACATTAACGCAAACCATTTCCAAATCGACTGGAAGTGTAGTGAAGTTTAGAACATCAAACGGAGACACAAAAGATGGTCTTCGTGATGGTGCTGTAATGTTTGATGAAGTACATCAATATGAAAGCAATAAAGATGTCCGCGTCCACATCAGCGGTTTGGGAAAAAAGAAAAATCCGCGTGAGTTTTACATTGGTACAGATGGATATGTAAGAGATGGATTTTTAGATAAATTAAAAGAAAAGGCAATGAAAGTTTTAAATGGTGAAGCCCGTCCGAATGCGCTGTTCCCTTTCATCTGTAAATTAAATGATGAAAAGGAAGTTGACGACATCAATAATTGGGAAATGGCGAATCCGATGTTATCTCAGCCGTTAAGTGAGTATGCTGAAGGCCTACTTGAAACAATAAAAGAAGAGTATGAGGATTTAGAGGACGATCCAAGTAATCGAGAAGAGTTCATGACAAAGCGAATGAACTTACCTGTTACAAATTTAGAAAGATCCGTTGCAAAATGGTCAGAAATTCTTGCTACAAATCGTCCTTTTCCTGATTTATATGCACAAGAATGCATAGGGGCGTTAGATTTTGCAAGTATTCGAGACTTTGCAGCATGCGGTCTATTATTTAGACAAAATGGGGAGTACATTTTTAAAACTCATTCATTTGTTCGAAAAGAATTTGTTGATATCTATTACGGATACTCTAAAAAAGCAGGTGAGTTTAAAAAACAAAAATTTGCTCCTATAAAAGAGTGGGAAGAGCAAGGTCTACTAACAGTTGTGGATGAACCAACTATTAATCCTCAACATATTGTCGATTGGTTTGTAGAAATGCGAGAACAATATGGAATTAAAAAGATTATAGCTGATAACTTCAGGATGGAAGCAATAAGGCCATTATTAGTAGCAGAAGGATTTGAAATAGAAGTAATACGAAATCCAAAAGCAATCCATAGTTTATTGGCTCCACGTATTGAAATGGCATTTGCAAATAAACAAATTGTGTTTGACGATAATCCGCTAATGCGTTGGTATACACAAAATGTATTGGTTGTTATCAAAGGTGATGGGAATAAAATATATGAAAAGAAAGAGCCTGTTCGTAGAAAAACAGATGGGTTCCAATGTTTTGTTCATGCTCTATATCGGGCGGATGAGATACAAGAAGCAACTGACTTTGTGATTGGTAATATTAAATTCTAATAAAGGGGGTGATGACCATTGGATGGTTAGGTTCAGTATTTAAAAGAAATAAAGAACTAGAATTCATGTTGGATTTGGATGTAATAACTGATACAGCAAACAGGCTTCATATGAAACGATTGGCGATTGATACATGCGTATCATTTTTAGGAAGGACAATTAGTCAATCTGAATTTAGAGTAAGAAATGGTAAAGCATTTAAGAAGGATGAGCTTTATTATCGATTAAATGTAAGACCAAACAAGAATATGACCGCAAGTACCTTTTGGGAAAGGTTTGTTCGCAAACTTATTTATGATAATGAGTGTTTAGTCATACAAGCAGATGATGGTGATTTACTTATTGCAGATGGATTTCAACATAATGAGTATGCTGTGTTTGAAGATACTTTTACTGATGTAAGGGTAAAAGATTATACGTTTAAGAGAAGTTTTAAGCAAAGCGAAGTTATTCATTTGAAGTATCGTAATGATAAATTATCTCCACTTATTGATGGATTGTTTGCAGATTACGGTGATTTATTTGGTAGGATACTAAACTCACAGAAACGTAAAAATCAAGTTCGTGGCACTGTTGATATGGATATGATTGGTGCTAAAACTGAGGAACAAATAGCAAAGCTACAAGAGTTTATAGACAATATGTATAAGTCAATTGGTTCAAAAGATATAGCTATTGTTCCACAGCAAAAAGGTATTAATTACAACGAGATATACAATGGAGTTGCAAATGGGCCAAGTGTGGAAGAAATCAATAAAGTAACAAATGGTTTCTTGAATCAAGTAGCCATGGCAATTGGTATTCCTATAGCTCTGATATATGGAGAAATGGCTGATGTAGAAAAGCAAACGAAAAATTATATGCTTTTCACAGTACGACCATTATTAAAAAAACTTTCTGATGAAGCGAACGTTAAATTTTTTGAAATGAGTGAATATCTTTTAGGACGAAAAATTGAGGTTAAGGCTGTTTCCTATCAAAGTATATTTGATCTTGCGACAAGTATTGATAAACTTATTTCTTCAAGTGCATTTACAGGAAATGAAATTCGTACAGAAGTAGATTATGAGGAGTCGGATGATCCGAATCTAAATATCCATCATATTACGAAGAACTATACAAAATTAAATGAATCTGAAGGAGGTGAGAAATAATGGAACATGTGAATATGAATAAGCTTTTAAATTTAAAACGAGATATTCGTTTTGAAGCTAAAGGTGAAAATGAATACAAATTAACTGTTTATGGGTCAATTGGTGGATGGTTTAGTGAAAATAACGCTGAAGCAGTAAGAAGAAAAATTCAAGATGTTAAAGCAGAAAAAATTCACGTTCATATTAATTCAGGTGGAGGTTCCGCATTTGACGGTGTAGCAATTTGTAATCAGTTAAAGCAGCATAGTGCGGAAATTATAGTTCATATTGATGGTTGGGCAGCTAGTGCCGCGTCTGTAATTGCAATGGCAGGTGATAAGATCATTATGCCTAGTAATACTATGATGATGATTCATCAAGCAAGTACCTTTGAATATGGAAATGCAGATTTATTTGAAAAAACAGCACGAGATTTACGAAAGATCGATTCAGCTTTAGCAGCATCTTATAAAAAACGTTTTGTTGGGACAGACGAAGAATTAAAACAACTTTTAAAAGATGAAACTTGGCTAACAGCAGAAGAAGCGGTTGCTCTTGGTTTAGCTGATGAAATTGCTGATGAAATTGAAATTGATGATACGCAAGAAGATGAAGAAGTGGAAGTTGTAGAAAATTTTAAAGAAGATTTAGTAGCTAAGTATATGAAACAACCAAATAATCAAAATCCAAAAGAGCCTATTCAAGAGCCTGTTAATACCAAACAGAATCTGAGTACGCTCTTTTTAACTTTAGGAGGAAAATAAAATATGGTTATTAAGTTTAATAATTTCGAAGAGAAGAAACTGGCTTTTGCGAAAGCAACACAGGAAGGTACAGCAGAAGAACAATCAGCAGCGTTAAATTCCATGATTGAAGCACTTGCTACAGATGTTCGTTCAGATATTTTAAATCAAGTGAATGAATCAATGGTAGATCGTTCTATTATGCAATCTCGCGGTGCTAATGTACTAACAAGTGAAGAAATGAAATTCTTTAATGCAGTTGTGGAAGATGGTGGGTTTAAATCTACTGAGACTTTACCTAAAACAACACAAGAGAGAATTTTTGATGATTTAGTTCAAGGTCATCCGTTGCTAGAGCATATCGGCTTAGAGAATTTAGGAGCCGTGACAGAATTTATTTATGGAGATCCAGAGGGTGCAGCTGTATGGGGACCGTTATTTGGTGATATTAAAGGGCAATTAAATGCTACATTCCGAAAAGAATCAATTACTCAACTGAAATTAACAGCATTTATTCCATTAGCAAATGATATGTTGAAGCTTGGTCCAGTATGGGTGGAACGATATGTTCGTACTATGATTATGGAAGCAATGTCAGTAGGTTTAGAGCGTGGTTTTGTAGCTGGTACGGGTAAAAATGAACCTATTGGATTATTAAAAGACCCTAGCGGAAGTGTCACGAATGGAGTATATCCAGATAAAAAAGTTGCTGGGACTTTAACGTTTGAACCAGGTCGCAAAACAATTAATGAATTAAAAGGCGTGGTCAAATTATTGGCTAAAAAATTAAATCCTGATGGTAAAACAGATGCAGATCGGCCAAAAAATATTGCTGGTAAAGTAGTTATGGTAACAAATCCATTCGATACTTTTGATATTCAAGCAAATGCTACAATTCAAAATGCGGCAGGTGTATATGTAACGAGCTTACCTTTTAACCCAATCCCAACAGAATCTGTATTTGTACCTCAAGGACAAGTGGTGTTCTTTGTTAAAGGGGAATACATTGCAGCGATGGGTGGAACAGAGCCAATCAAAAAATATGAAGAAACACTAGCTTTAGAAGATGCGACAGTTTATATTGCTAAACAATATGCTACAGGTAAACCAAAGGATAAATACACTTCACAAGTTTATACATTGAAACTTGAAGAAGTAACGCCACCGACACAAGGATGATATGAATGGAAACAGTAATTTCAAATGAAATATTACAGCAATTCAAAGATAGGATGCACTTAGGTGATGATGAAGATGATAACCTAAGACGCATCCTTTTTGCATCCAATAAAGCCTTAATAAAAGATTGTGGAGCATATGACATAAACAAAGATGAGACGTTCAAAGAATTAGTTTTTGAGCGTTCTCGTTATGCTTATAATGATGCGCTTGAGTATTTTACTAAGAATTTTTTAACCGAAATTAATAGTTTTGGTATTGCAAAAGCATTAGAAGAAATTAAATTGGACGGTGATTAATATGCGTCCTTTTCAGTACAAGAAACCACTGAATACAGGTGATTGTAGAAATCGAATTATCATTGAACAACCTGAAGTAATAAAAGATGAACTAAATCAAGAAGTTGAAACAGGTAATTGGCAAGAAGTAAAAAAAGCGTGGGCGATGATAAAAACGGTAAAAGGTTCGGAGTACATTGAAGCTTCGGCTTCACAGTCTACACGAATTTATAGGTTTGTAATTCCTTATACAACAGGTATTACAGAATTAATGCGAATTAATATGAAAGGTCGTATCTTTGATATTATCGAACCGCCAATGAATGATGATGAAATGTATCAAACATTGACTATTATCGCAAAGGAGCATGTTTAATATGAACGATTTTGCGAGCGAACTTACTAGAGAATTACAAAGATATGCGAATGTTGTGGAAGAAAAGTTAGAAAGTGAAATCGATGAAGTGGGAGACATTGCTGTTGGTAAATTAAAGCAAGATAGTCCTAAAAAAACTGGTGCTTATCGTAAAGGCTGGCGTAAGAAAAAAGAAGGTAATAGCGTTGTTCTTCATAATACTCAAGGACAATTAACGCATCTTTTGGAAAATGGTCATGCAAAGGCTGGTGGTGGACGAGTTCCGGCTCAAGTGCATATTCGTCCAGTTGAAGAGTATGTAATTAATGAATTACCAAGACGGATTGAAAGGGCGCTTGAATAATGACATTAGGTGAATTAACAAAAATCCTTGAAGCTACAGGCTATCCTGTGGCTTATTCGCATTTCATAGCAACGCCAGGTAAGCCAGTTCCAGCGCCACCTTACATTTGTGTTCTTGTGGATGGATCAGCAAATTTAATGGCTGATAACAAGGTTTATCACAAGATAGACGATGCAAATATTGAGCTTTACACAATTAAAAAAGATTTAGTTGCAGAAGCAAAACTTGAAAAAGTCCTAGACAATCATGAGATTCCTTATGACTCGTATGGGACTTTTATTGAATCTGAAAAAATGTATCAAAAAATATATGAAATGAGGTTGATGTAAATGCCAGAAAACAAAGTATCTTATGGTTTAAAAAATGTTCATTATGTACCATACAACGTAACTGATGGGGTCGTTACATTTAAAACGCCAATTCCAATGCCTGGTGCAGTTGAACTAACAAATGAGCCACGCGGTGATTTAATTGAATTTTACGCAGACGATATGCTTTATTATTCAGCAGATAATAACCAAGGTTACGAAGGGACTTTGAATATCGCTACTATTCCAGAACAATTTGCTATCGATGCATTGGGTGAGCAGTTAGATGAAACGGATGGTGTATTAAATGAGTTAGCTGATGCAAAAGGTCAACCATTCGCACTATTATTTGAATTTGATGGTGATGTAAAAGCAACTCGACATGTTATGTATAACTGTTCAGCAAGTCGCCCTAACATTTCATCTAAATCAAAAACGAATTCCGCTGAACCAAATACAAATGAATTAAAATTCGTTGCTAGCCCACTGATTTTAGCGCCTGGCGGAAGACCAATGGTTAAAACGAAGACAACCGCTAAAACAACTCAAGCAATTTATGATAACTGGTACAAAGAAGTGTATGTTAAAAAAACAGCAGCACCAAAAGGAGCGTAATAGTAAATGGAAAAGACAATTACAATAGACGGAAAACAAGTCAGATTAAAAAGTACAGCGGCAACAGTTAAACGTTATAAAGCGCAGTTTAGACGTGATTTATTTGCAGATATGCTCAAATTAGGAGTTATTGCTCCTTCAAATCCTCAAGCTGGCGCTACTATTGATTTAGCGAATGCAGATTTAAGTAAAGTAGATTTTGAGGTTGTTTATGATCTAGTTTGGTTATATGCAAAAACAGCAAATCCAGAAATTGCTGATCCAATTACATGGTTAGATGGTTTTGATGAGTTCCCTATCTCTGAGATTCTTCCAGAAATTATGGACATGATTCAAAGTACGATGGGCGCAAAAAAAAAATAAAGAAAAGCAATGGAGAGCAAGGGACGTTCAGTGATGAAGAATTAACCACTGATACGTTCCTTGCTCTTTGTTATAAAGCGAAACTAACCAGTTGGGATTTAGAAGATATGACAATTGGTGATTGTTTTGATTACATTGCTGAATTCGCTGAAATGGAGAATCCAGACAAAGAAAAAATTAGAAAAGCAAATCAAAAAGACTTCGATTCATTCTAAAAAAGGGGTGAGAAAATGGCGGGAAGAATTAAAGGTATTACGATTGAAATTGGTGGCGAAACCACAGGTCTTCAAAATGCTTTAAAAGACGTAAATAAACGTAGTAATGATTTAACCAAAGAGTTGAAAGATGTTGAACGGTTGTTAAAGTTCGATCCTGGCAATGTGGAAGCATTAGCACAAAAGCAACAGCTACTTACACAACAAATTGAAAATACAACACAAAAACTAGATAAATTAAAAGCAGCTGAACAACAAGTGCAAGCTCAATTTCAAAACGGTAAAATTTCTGAAGAACAATATCGTGCTTTTAGGCGTGAGATTGAATTTACAGAAGGGTCTCTTAATGGTCTGAAAAATAAGCTTGGAAATATGAAGGCTGAACAAGATAATGTAGCGAGTTCCACAAGGCAATTAGAAACATTGTTTAGCGCAACTGGGAAAAGTGTTGATGATTTTGCAGGAGCATTAGGAAATCGTCTTGTGAATGCAATTAAAAGCGGCACAGCAACAAGTAGACAATTAGACCAAGCGATTGGTCTTATTGGTCGTGAGGCGTTAGGAGCGGAAGGTGATATTGAAAAATTACAGCGAGCGCTACGATCTGTAGATTCTGGTAATTCTATTCAACAAGTACGAAATGAATTAAGGGACTTACAGCAAGAAGCTGGTAGAACAGAGAAGAAATTTGAGGGGTTAAAAATAGGATTAGAAAATGTCATAGGTGGTATCGCCGCAGGTGGTGGAATTTCAACCGCAATTGAAAAAGCAATGGATATGTCAAAATTACAAACAAAGATTGATATTGCTTTTGATGTTCCGGAGTCATCGAAAAAATCAGTTGAGGAAGCTGTAAGGGGTATTTCCGCTTATGGATTAGACGCCGAGGAATCTCTTGCAGGCGTGCGTAGACAGTGGGCTTTAAATAAAGATGTCAGTGATGAAGCGAATGCAGCGATAGTAAAAGGTGCAGCGGCAATTGCTCAATCTTATGAAGGGATAGATTTTACTGAATTAATCCAAGAAACGAATGAAATTGGGAATGAATTAGGGATTTCGCAAGATGGCGCCCTTAGTATGGCTGATGCTTTGCTTAGAATAGGATTTCCACCAGAACAATTAGATATTATCGCTGAATATGGTGGGCAACTGACACGTGCAGGATATAATGCTGAAGAAGTACAAGCGATTATGGAAGCTGGGGTTGAAACTGGAACATGGAATATTGATAATCTCTTAGATGGACTAAAAGAAGGTCGTATCAAAGCGGCTGAATTTGGTCAAGGCGTTGATAAAGCTATGACAGAAGCTCTTGAGGGTACAAAAATTTCAGCAGAACAAGTTGAAAAGTGGGGGAAAGCTGTAGCTAACGGTGGTAAAGAAGGTTCCGTAGCTATGACTGAAATTGCACAGGCTTTATCAGAGGTCGATGACGAAACAAAACGTAATGAACTAGGTGTTAAATTTTTTGGTACGATGTATGAAGATCAAGGACAAAATATCATTAACACTTTACTAGGTGCAAAAGATAAAACAATTGATTTTGGGAAGCAACAAGATAAATTGAATGATTCTATTAAGAAAATGGATGCAAATCCAGCAGTTAAGTTTCAAAAAGCGATGCAAGATTTACAAATGGCTCTCAAACCTGTTCTCGGAGTTATAGCTGATGTTGTTGCTAAAATTGCGGATTGGATTTCTAATAATCCAAAGTTAGCGGCTACATTAGCAGCTATAGCAGTAGCTATAGGTGTAATTTCAGGAGCGTTTATGGCGTTAGCACCAATAGTTGTCGTCATATCGAGTATAGGGGCTGCAATGATGGGATGGGTAGCATTAATCGCAATTGTTGTAGCCGCAGTTGTTGCTTTAGCTATAGCTATTTATCAAAATTGGGATTCTATAACGAAATGGACCGTGGATACATGGAATGCAATTGGAGAGTTCTTAGTAGGAATATGGGATAGCATAGTACGATGGGCAAGTGAAACATGGAATAGTATTAGTGAAACTACGTCGGAAGTTTGGAACTCAATTAAGGAGTTTTTAATAGGCTTATGGAATGGAATAGTTGAGTTTGTTGTAACTTGGGGAACCACCATTTTAGAAGCATACATTGGTATTTGGACTTCTATTTTTAATTTCTGTATGGAAATTTGGAATGGAATTGTGGAATACCTTACTTCTGTTTTACAAGGAATAGCAACTTTATTCACCGAAGTATGGACTTCTATTTCAACCTTCTTCCAAGAGACATGGAATGGTTTAGTTGCCTTTTTAACTCCTATTTTACAAGGGATTGCTGATTTCTTCTCTATGATTTGGAATGGTATTTCTACAGTGATTCAAACTGTATGGAATTTCATTACTCAATACTTACAAGCGATTTGGACGGCTATTTTATACTTTGCTACACCAGTATTTGAAGGTATAAAGAATTTTATTTCTGAATGCTGGAATACCATTAGTTCTACTACAAGTTTTGTATGGGAAACGATTAAGAATTTCTTAGTTTCTTGTTGGAATGGGCTTGTAGCATTTGTTGTGCCGATTTTTGAACAAATTAAGTCTTGGATCATTGCTGTGTGGAATACAATCAGTACAATAACAGTGAATGTATGGAATGCAATAAAGAATTTCTTGCAATCATGCTGGAATGGAATAGTTGCATTTGTGGTACCAATTTTTAATTCGATAAAAGGATGGATTATAAATACATGGAACACGATTAGTTCTACTACAAGTGCGGTATGGAATGCTGTAACAAACTACTTATCTAGTTTATGGAATTCAATCGTTTCTATAGCGAGGTCTATTTTTAATAACATTAAAGAGGCTATTTCAACAGTTTGGAATATGATTAGTAGTACAAGCGTCAGTGTATGGAATGGTATTAAATCTACTCTTGCGAGTATTTGGGATGGGATTAGATATACAGCAGCATCAATATGGAGTGGATTGACAGATGCAATTATGACACCTGTAAACTGGGTAACAAGGGCTGTTATTGGCGCGTTCCAAGGTATGCAATCAGCTATACTGGCTGTGTGGAGTGGAATTAAAAGTGGTATAAAAGCGGCTATTAACGGACTTATTTATATGATAAATAAATTCATTTATGCATTTAATACACCAGCACAATTATTGAATAGAATCCCTGGTGTGAGCGCTCCTACGATTCCATATGTACCGATGCTTGCTAAGGGCGGAAAGCCTGTAGGTGATGGTTCATTTATTACTGGAGAAGCCGGACCAGAATTATTTACTAAGAAAGGTAATTCCATTACGGTTACACCTTTATCATCAAAAGAAAAATCACTTGGTAT
>NZ_JAKUFR010000075.1:0-24201 GCF_022663555.1 Bacillus cereus group sp. BfR-BA-01381 | reverse complement strand
CCTTTTTAAACTTACAGTGATATGAAAACAAACTAGGAGCATAGCTTCTAGTTTGTACTTATTTAAGTATTGGGGGATGAAATATGAACGTTTTAGTAATTGGCCGCGGTGGGCGTGAGCATGCTTTAGCTTGGAAGTTTGCACAATCTACAAAAGTGAAAAAGGTGTATGTAGCACCGGGCAATGAAGGCATGCGCGATATTGCAATACCAGTTGATATTGATGAAAATGATTTTGATGCATTAGTTTTATTTGCTAAAGAGAATAGGGTTGAATTAACTTTCGTTGGACCAGAAATTCCGCTTATGAATGGAATTGTTGATCGTTTTACAGAAGAGGGGCTTCGTGTATTTGGCCCAAATAAAGCAGCTGCTGTTATTGAAGGTAGTAAGGCTTTTACGAAAGAATTGATGAAAAAATATGATATTCCAACTGCGGCATATGAAACTTTTACAGACTATGAAGAAGCAGTACAGTACATTCAAAAAGTTGGTGCACCAATTGTTATTAAGGCAGATGGATTAGCTGCTGGTAAAGGTGTAACAGTAGCGATGACGCTTGAAGAAGCATTACAGGCTGTGAAAGAAATGCTACAAGATGTAAAGTTCGGTGAAGCGAGTAAGAAGGTTGTTATTGAAGAGTTTTTAGATGGACAAGAATTTTCATTAATGGCATTTGTGAATGGAACAAATGTGCATCCGATGGTAATCGCGCAAGATCATAAACGAGCTTTTGATGGAGATAAAGGTCCAAATACAGGTGGAATGGGTGCATATTCTCCAGTACCACAAATTCCGGAATCAGCAGTTCAAGAGGCGATAAAAAACGTATTGCATCCAACTGCTAAAGCGATGATTGCAGAAAATCGATCGTTTACAGGGATTTTATATGCGGGACTTATTTTAACAAATGATGGTCCAAAGGTAATTGAGTTTAATGCTCGCTTTGGTGATCCTGAAACGGAAGTTGTATTACCACGCCTAGAAAATGATTTAGTTGATGTATGTAACGCTGTATTAGATGAGAGTGAACTAACGTTACAATGGTCAGAAGAAGCAGTTATTGGCGTTGTACTTGCTTCGAAAGGATATCCAGAAGTATATAAAAAAGGTGATATTATTAACGGGTTAGATGCATTGCAAGATGTAATTGTGTTTCATTCAGGTACAGCGATGAAACATGGTGATTTTGTAACAAACGGTGGTCGTGTACTATTTGTTGCTTGTAAGGCGAATAGTTTACAAGAAGCGAAAGATAAGGTGTATAAAGAAATTGGTAAAATTGAGAGTGATGCTCTATTTTACCGAAGTGATATAGGATATCGTGCAATTGGGCATGAGATGATGAGAAGCTAATATGTAAAAAATCTCGCTGAGAAATCAGCGAGATTTTTTATGCATCTTTATCTTTTTTCAATTTCCCTTTTTGCTTTGCCATTTCTCGAAGTAAATACTCGATGTGTGCATTGACGCTACGAAACTCATCATTCGCCCATTTTTCGATGACTGCGTGTAATTCAGGATCAATACGTAATGGAAAGCTTTTCTTTTTAGCCATAGTGATTTACAGCCTTTTAGTATAGGCTTCCTGTATTAATAACTGGTTGCGCACCTTTATCTGAAACGATGGCAACTAATAAGTTGTTCACCATATTCGCTTTACGCTCGTCATCTAATTCAAGTACGCCTTCTTCATCTAACATATGGATTGAATCTTTTGCCATCTTCACAGCACCTTCAACAATCTCTTTTCTAGCAGCTAATACTGCTTTTGCTTGTTGGCGTTGTAGCATTGCATGGGCAATTTCTGTTGCATAAGCTAAATGTGTTAAACGAGTTTCTAACACTTCTACGCCAGCAATTTCAAGGCGTGCTTCTAGCTCACGTTTTAATTCTTCAGAGATTTCTTCAGTATTTCCACGTAACGTAATGCAAGTTTCATCTTGGAAATTATCATAAGGATATTTCGTTGCAACGTGGCGGATTGCCGTTTCACTTTGAATTTCTACAAATCGATCATAATGTTCAACGCCAAACATCGCTTTTGCAGAATCAACAACTTTATAGACGATAACAGCTGCAATTTCAATTGGATTTCCGTCAACATCATTTACTTTTAATTTCTTACTATTAAAGTTCTCAACACGTAACGATACAGTTTGACGGAACGCGAACGGAATCGTTAAAAATAAACCGTTTTGACGAATTGTTCCTAAATAATTACCGAAAAACGTAATGACTTTTGCTTGATTTGGTTGAACAATCCCGATACCTGTAGCAAGAACTGCAGCTAAAATAATAGTTAATGCAGCTCCTATGAAAATTTCTTGCACGAGGAAAAATACACCGATAGCGGCTAAAATCAAAATTCCAATAATCCCAAGAAAACCATTAACATAAAATACTTGTTTTTCTTTCATATGATCGCCTCCTGATATAAAAATGATATCACTTTTATATCATTTTAAGCAAGAGGTGTACACCTAATTTTCTGAATTTTATTTATTATGTATATTTTAATGCCCGAAACAAGAACGTATGTTCTGTTTTGTGATAAAATAAAGAAGACTTAACCGCCCACTGCAGCAGCTAAGTCCCTTTGAGAGCATCTTGCATCGTGACAAATGATTCAAAGCGGTTTTGCCAGGATTATATCTTCAATCGCTGACTCAATCTCTTTGTCAGAAGCGTCATAACTTCCGTTTGACTGTGGTTTGTCGTGCTTGGAAGTTTGATTCGCTTCTTCTTTAGTATGTCCCTTCTCAGCAAAATTCATGCTAGGCATTTTAAATGCCCCCATGTTCATGTATTTTCCGAATTTCCACATTTCAACAATAGGGCAGAAACGAACAATTCCCTCTGCAACTTTCATTGCACCAATCCATAGCAAAATGTTAGACCAAGTGCACCAAGGTTTGCGCACGAGTTTCGTTGCACTACAACCGAAGAGGACAAGTCCGAGTGTAATTCGAATTAGGGCATTTATTGTACCGATATTTTGCTTCATTAGAAAAACACTCCTTTTATGAAAGTTGAAATAGATAATACTATTTCCTTTATTAGTATCCCTTTTGATTTTTCGGATATGTAATCCAACATTTGACGTGGAAAAAGATGTTGGATTGTGCGTGTGTGTAAGTAGCTTTTTTTGTTATAATGAAAGAATGCATAAAAGGAAGTTCAAAATTAAATCCTCTCGTTTGAAAAATGTGGAAGAGGGGATTCCAAACTTAATTCTCCGCTTTAAACAAATATTTAAGGTGAACTTAAAAAATCCTAATGAAAATAAACTGTTATTTTAAACAGAAATATATACAACTTGAGAAAAGAAAGGGTGTTTTCATGTACGATATTTCCGGATGGAAACATGTATTTAAGCTTGATCCGAATAAGGAGTTAAGTGACGAACATTTAGAAATGATTTGTGAGTCTGGAACAGATGCTGTTATTGTAGGCGGAAGTGATGGGGTGACAATTGATAATGTACTACACATGCTAGTTAGCATTCGTAGATATGCAGTTCCTTGTGTGTTAGAGGTTTCTGATGTGGAAGCAATTACACCAGGATTCGATTTTTATTATATCCCAAGCGTTTTAAATAGCCGAAAGGTGGAATGGGTAACAGGCGTTCATCATGAGGCTTTGAAAGAATTTGGGGATATTATGGATTGGGACGAAATTTTTATGGAAGGATATTGTGTTTTAAATCCTGAAGCGAAAGTAGCCCAGCTTACAGATGCAAAGTGTGATGTAACAGAAGATGATGTGATTGCATACGCGCGTTTAGCAGACAAGCTATTACGTTTACCGATATTTTATTTAGAATATAGCGGTACGTATGGAGATGTTGAACTTGTTAAAAATGTAAAAGCACAATTGAAACAAGCTAAGTTATATTATGGCGGTGGTATTTCTAATGCTGAACAGGCGAAGGAAATGGCGCAGCATGCTGATACAGTAGTTGTTGGAAATATTATTTATGATGATATAAAAGCAGCGTTAAAAACGGTTAAAGCAGTAAAAGGAGAGTAGGTGCAGGCGTATATGAGTATGACAGATAGATTATTAAATGGTTTAAATCCGCAGCAACAGAAAGCAGTACAAACAACGAACGGACCACTTCTATTAATGGCAGGCGCAGGTAGTGGTAAAACACGTGTGTTAACACATCGTATTGCGTATTTACTTGGTGAAAAAGGAGTAGCACCATGGAACGTACTAGCTATTACCTTTACAAATAAAGCGGCTCGTGAAATGCGCGAGCGTATTGATACACTTGTCGGACCAGAAGCTGAAGATATTTGGATTTCTACGTTCCACTCTATGTGTGTACGTATTTTACGACGTGATATCGATCGCATTGGTATTAATCGTAACTTTACAATTTTAGATTCAGGTGATCAGTTAACTGTAGTTAAAAAAATTATGAAAGAGCGCAATATTGATCCGAAGAAATTTGAGCCGCGCTCTATTTTAGCTGGTATTAGTAATGCGAAAAATGAATTGTTATCTGCGGATAAATATGCGAAGAAAATTACAATTGCTGATCCATATGAAAAATTAACGAGCGATGTATATACAGAATATCAAAAACGTCTTTTGAAAAATAACTCACTAGACTTTGATGATTTAATTATGACGACGATTCAACTATTTGAGCGTGTTCCAGAAGTACTAGAGTTTTATCAGCGTAAATTTCAGTATATTCACGTGGATGAGTATCAAGATACGAATAAAGCGCAGTACCTTCTTGTTAAACATTTGGCAGCACGTTTTAAAAATTTATGTGTTGTAGGTGACTCAGATCAGTCAATTTATCGCTGGCGTGGTGCGGACATTTCTAACATTTTGTCATTCGAAAAAGACTATGAGAATGCGCAAGTTATTCTGTTAGAACAAAATTATCGTTCGTCACAAAATATTTTAAATGCAGCGAATGCTGTCATTGAAAGAAATACGAATCGTAAACCGAAGAAATTATGGACAGATAATGAAGTTGGAAGCAAAATCTCTTACTATCGTGCTGCAACGGAAAAGGACGAAGCATACTTTGTTGCGAAAAAAATTCGCGACGATATTCAAATGGGAAAACGAAAATATACTGATTTTGCGGTGTTATATCGTACAAATGCGCAGTCTCGTATGGTCGAGGAGATTTTCCTGAAATCTAATATTCCTTACAAAATTGTCGGCGGTACGAAGTTCTACGACCGTAAAGAGATTAAAGACATTTTGGCGTATTTACGCTTAATTGGGAATCCAGATGATGAGATTAGTTTCGCACGTATTATTAACGTGCCAAAGCGCGGAATTGGTGCGACTTCTATCGATAAAATTATTAATTACGGTGTACAAAATGGAATTTCATTAACAGCTGTATTCGATGAGATTGAGCATGTTGGAGTAAGTGCAAAGGTTACAAAGGCAGTAAAAGAATTCGCAGGTTTATTACACAACTGGGTAAATATGCAAGAGTATTTATCTGTTACAGAATTGGTAGAAGAAGTTATTGAAAAAACCGGCTATCGCGACATGTTGAAAAACGAGCGTACGTTAGAAGCGGAAGGTCGTCTAGAGAACTTAGATGAGTTTTTATCTGTTACGCAAACATTTGAATCTCAAAGCGAAGATAAGAGCCTTGTTGCATTCTTAACAGACTTAGCACTTGTTGCAGATATTGATCGTGTAGATGAAGACCCAACTGCTGGTGAGGAAGTTATTTTAATGACGATGCACTCAGCGAAAGGATTAGAATTCCCAGTTGTCTTTATTGTTGGTTTAGAGGAAGGAATATTCCCGCATACTCGTTCTCTAATGGAAGAAGATGAAATGCAAGAAGAGCGTCGTCTTGCTTATGTAGGTATTACTCGTGCAGAAGAAGAATTGTATTTATCCAATGCACAAATGCGTACATTATTTGGTAGAACAAGTATGAATGCCGCATCTCGATTCATTACAGAAATCCCGACAGAACTAGTAGAATCATTAAATGAAACAGCGCCGAAGCGTGAAACTTCGTTTGGTGCAAAAGGAAGAACGGCAAGTAGCAGTAAAACGACAACTACAACACGTTCTCGCTCAGCTTTCGCGCGTCCTGCAGCTAAGACGACAGGCGGCGAACAAATCGGCTGGGCAGTAGGCGATAAAGCTTCCCACCAAAAATGGGGAATCGGTACAGTTGTAAGTGTAAAAGGTGAAGGTGATGCAAAAGAATTAGATATTGCGTTCCCAAGCCCAATTGGTGTTAAACGTTTGTTAGCAAAATTTGCACCTGTGACGAAACAATAGGAAAGGAATGAGGATATGTCAAAAGAGATAGCAAAAAAACGTATAGAAGAACTACGTGATTTGTTAAATACATTTAACTATCAATATCACGTGTTAGACAATCCTTCTGTTTCTGATGCGGAGTATGACCGTAATATGCAGGAGCTTATAAAATTAGAAGCAGAGAACCCAGAGTTTATGAGTGAAGATTCTCCCTCCGTTCGCGTTGGGGGAACGGTTCTTGATATATTTGAAAAAGTAACACACAAGTCACCGATGTTAAGTTTAGGAAATGCATTTAACGAAGGAGATTTACGTGATTTTGACCGACGAGTACGTCAAGGAATTGATGATGCGAATGTAAGATATATATGCGAATTAAAAATTGACGGACTTGCTGTTTCACTTCATTATGAAAAAGGACGCTTCATTCAAGGGGCAACACGTGGTGATGGTGTAACAGGTGAAGATATTACTCAAAATTTAAAAACGATTAAAGCAATCCCGCTTCGTTTAAATGAAGAAGTAACGTTAGAAGCACGAGGCGAAGCTTATATGCCGAAGCGTTCATTCGTTAAGTTAAATGAAGAAAAAGAGCAAAATGGTGAAGATGTATTTGCAAATCCGCGTAATGCGGCAGCAGGTTCAATCCGCCAACTTGATCCGAAAATTGCAGCGAAGCGTAACTTATCTATGTTTGTATACGGTCTTGCGAATGTAGAAGAAAAAACAATCCTATCACATAGTGAATCGCTTGATTTCTTAGGTGAACTTGGATTCAAAACAAATCCAAATCGACGTACATGTGAAACAATTGAAGAAGTTATAGCTTATGTAGAAGAATGGCAAGAAAAACGTCCGCATCTTGATTATGAGATTGATGGGATCGTTATAAAAGTAGATGATGTTGCTCTTCAAGAAAGTCTAGGCACTACAGCAAAGAGTCCAAGATGGGCAATTGCTTATAAATTCCCAGCTGAAGAAGTTGTAACAAGATTAACAGGCATTGAATTAAGTGTTGGTCGTACAGGGGTTGTAACACCGACTGCAGAGCTAGAGCCAGTACGAGTGGCTGGTACGATCGTTCGTCGTGCTTCTTTACATAACGAAGATTTAATTCGTGAAAAAGATATTCGAATTGGTGACTACGTTGTTGTGAAGAAGGCTGGAGATATTATTCCTGAAGTTGTGAATGTTATTTTTGATAAGCGTACTGGTGAGGAAGAAGAATATCATATGCCAACGCATTGCCCAGCATGTGAGAGTGAACTAGTTCGTTTAGAAGGAGAGGTAGCACTTCGTTGTATAAACCCAACTTGTCCTGCTCAAATTCGAGAAGGGTTAATCCATTTCGTTTCAAGAAATGCAATGAATATTGATGGACTTGGAGAACGTGTCATTACACAACTCTTTGAGGCAGATTATATTCGTACATTTGCTGATTTATATTCGTTGACGAAAGAGCAATTATTACAGCTAGAACGATTTGGAGAAAAATCAGCAACGAATTTAGTACAAGCAATTGAGAATTCTAAAGAAAACTCATTAGAGCGATTATTATTCGGTCTTGGTATTCGCCATGTCGGAGCGAAAGCAGCGCGTACATTTGCTGAGCATTTCGAAACAATGGATGCGCTTGTGAAGGCAACGGAAGAAGAACTAAAAGCAATTAATGAAATTGGTGAAAAAATGGCTCAATCCGTAGTAACGTATTTCGATAATGAAGACGTATTAGAGTTATTACAACAATTTAAAGAATACGGCGTGAACATGACATATAAAGGCATGAAAATTGCTGATTTACAAAACGTTGAGTCGTACTTCGCAGGAAAAACTGTCGTTTTAACAGGGAAATTAGAAGTTATGGGACGTAGTGAAGCGAAGAAGAAGATTGAGGCATTAGGTGGAAAAGTAACAGGAAGTGTTAGTAAAAGTACGGATTTAGTTGTTGCAGGTGAAGCGGCAGGTTCGAAATTAGCACAAGCGGAGAAACATAATGTCGAGGTTTGGAATGAAGAGAGGTTCTTACAAGAGCTAAATAAGTAAGAGGTGCAAACTTACCATGAAAAAAATAGCATTAGCGGTATTAAGCCTTGGCCTACTTGTAAGTGGGTGTAGTGCAGGTGCCGACAAAGATGAAAAAGTGGTTGAGAAATCGGGGAAAGCAAAAGAGCAAGCAATCGTCCCGAATTACTCTATTTCGGATGAATATTATAAGACGACTATTCCATTTGTGGGAGGAAACGCACGTGGCTTAGTTGTGCAAGGAGTAAGTAATCGCCTTGATATAGATGAATTTGAAACAGGATTAATGCGTATTGCGAAAGAATCATTTAGTACGAAAGATAATGTTTTAAAAGGCGGAAAATCCCTAAAAACTCAGGATATACAGATGCTTGTTAAAAGAAAACGTACAGATGCAGAACAAAAGGAACTAGAAAATACACTAAAAAAAGATGCGGTTAAATTCCCGAACATAGGGTTAAATCCTACATTAGGTTCAGGATCCGAATCACTAGAAGTGAAAAATAAAAAAAATCCAATATATATTTCAAATATTTTAGAGCATGATTATTATGTGAACAAAGGCGAAAAAAATGAGCGTAGCGGCATTGTAGTTGGATTAGCGATGAATTCGGTTCATTATTATGAGGAAGAGCATGGTTATCCGCGTGAGGCTGCAATTTCGAATGAAAAGATGTTAGCTGAAGGGAAAAAAATGGTGCCAGAAATCTTGAAAGTTATGCATCAACAAGATCCTGAGACAAAAAACCTTCCGATAACATTTGCAATTTATCGTCAGGCTCCAAAGTCTTCGCTCGTGCCAGGTAACTTTGTTTCTTATGCGAATGTTGAAAAAGGCAGTGAAACAGTTGAGGATTGGAAACAAATTAATGAGAAATATTATTTGTTCCCATCTGAACAAGCGAAAACAGATAATAAACGTGAAGATCTGGCGAGAGTATCAAACTTCAAGGCAAAATTAAGCGATTATTTCCAAGGCGACTATACAGCTGTTATCGGTACTGGTATGTATAGAGACGATGAATTAAGAGAAATAAAGCTCGATATTCCTGTCCAGTTTAATGGGAAAGCAGAAATAATTGGCTTTACACAATATGTAGCCGGGCTTGTTATGGAATACTTCCCGAATTATATGAAAGTACAAGTAACGATTAAATCTGTAGAGCGTCCAGAAGCGATTATTATACGTGAAGCGAAGCAAGATGAGCCGTATGTGAAAATTTTAGATTAAATAGAAGGGCCGTTCCTTTATGGAACGGCTTTTTTTCTTTGGTAATTTTGTTATAATTTAAAATGTTATAAATAATGGGGTAAGGGGTAAAGCGCATGGGCGAATTAAGTTTTCAAGTCATTATTTTATTAATTGCATTCGGTTTTTTAGCAGCTTTTATTGATTCAGTTGTTGGTGGTGGAGGATTAATTTCGCTTCCGGCACTTATGTTTGTTGGTTTACCACCAGCTTCGGCAATTGCAACGAATAAATTAGCTGCAACGATGGGGACGTTTACGAGTGCGATTTACTTTATTCGATCGGGAAAGGTTGATTTTAAAATTGTAGGAAAGTTAATCCCGTTAACTATTATAGGGGCAGTCGCAGGTGCTTTAGTAGTAAAGTTTATTCCGCCGGATATTTTACGTCCGTTAGTGCTTGTGATGTTGGTGTTTATTGCCATTTATATTATTGCGAAAAAGGATTGGGGAAGTGTATCTACCTATAAGAAGATGACGAAAAGAAAAACATTAATATTTTTCTTGGTTATTTTAATGATAGGGTTTTACGATGGATTTTTTGGACCAGGAACAGGATCCTTTTTAATTTTTGCATTTTTATTAATTGGTTTGGATTTTATTCAAGCGGCAGCATCTGGAAAACTTTTGAATTTTGTTAGTAATATCGTATCGTTAATCACTTTTTTATTTTTAGACGTAATTCATTTTGAATACGGTATTATTATGGGATTATCGATGATTTTGGGCGCTTATTTTGGATCGAAATTTGCAGTTCAAAAAGGTGTTGGATATGTAAGAACTTTATTCTTGTTAGTAACTATTTTATTGATTAGCAAAAACGTTTTGGAATATACTCATATTTTGTAGAGTTATACATTTGTATAACTCTGTTTTTTTATTATATTTTAAAAATTAATTAATTTTTAAAATATAAGTCTAGGAATATTTGAATAAATCTAAATTATCGTGTAGAATAATGTTGTAAAATGTAAACGTTTTTCTAAGGGGAGGCTAAAAGGATGGTAGTAGCATACAAACATGAGCCATTTACAGATTTTTCAGTAGAGGCTAACAAATTAGCGTTTGAAGAAGGTTTAAAGAAAGTAGAATCTTATCTTGGACAAGACTATCCATTAATTATTGGGGGAGAAAAAATCACTACAGAAGACAAAATTGTTTCTGTAAACCCTGCAAATAAAGAGGAACTTGTTGGTCGCGTTTCAAAAGCAAGCCGTGAGTTAGCTGAAAAAGCAATGCAAGTAGCGGATGAAACATTCCAAACTTGGAGAAAGTCAAAACCAGAAATGCGTGCAGACATTTTATTCCGTGCTGCAGCAATTGTTCGTCGTAGAAAACATGAATTCTCTGCTATTCTTGTAAAAGAAGCAGGTAAACCATGGAATGAGGCAGATGCTGATACAGCAGAAGCAATCGACTTTATGGAATATTATGGTCGTCAAATGTTGAAATTAAAAGACGGAATTCCAGTAGAAAGCCGTCCAATTGAATATAATCGTTTCTCTTACATTCCATTAGGAGTAGGTGTTATCATTTCTCCTTGGAACTTCCCATTCGCAATTATGGCAGGTATGACAACAGCTGCTTTAGTTTCTGGTAATACAGTATTACTAAAACCAGCTAGTACAACTCCTGTAGTAGCAGCGAAATTCATGGAAGTATTAGAAGAAGCTGGCTTACCAGCTGGCGTAGTAAACTTCGTGCCAGGTAGCGGTTCTGAAGTTGGTGATTACTTAGTAGATCACCCTCGTACACGTTTCATTAGCTTCACTGGATCTCGTGATGTAGGTATCCGTATTTATGAGCGTGCAGCGAAAGTAAACCCAGGTCAAATTTGGTTAAAACGCGTTATCGCTGAAATGGGTGGTAAAGATACAATCGTTGTTGATAAAGAAGCAGATCTTGAATTAGCAGCTAAATCTATCGTTGCATCAGCATTCGGATTCTCAGGGCAAAAATGTTCTGCATGTTCTCGTGCAGTAATCCATGAAGATGTATACGATCACGTATTAAATCGTGCTGTTGAATTAACGAAAGAATTAACAGTTGCTAACCCAGCTGTATTAGGTACAAACATGGGTCCTGTTAATGACCAAGCTGCATTCGATAAAGTAATGAGCTATGTTGCAATTGGTAAAGAAGAAGGTAGAATTTTAGCAGGTGGCGAAGGAGATGATTCTAAAGGCTGGTTCATCCAACCGACAATCGTTGCTGACGTTGCAGAAGATGCTCGCCTAATGAAAGAAGAAATCTTCGGACCAGTAGTAGCATTCTGTAAAGCAAAAGACTTTGACCATGCACTTGCAATTGCAAACAATACAGAATACGGTTTAACAGGAGCAGTTATCTCTAACAACCGTGACCATATTGAAAAAGCACGTGAAGACTTCCACGTAGGTAACTTATACTTCAACCGTGGATGTACTGGTGCAATCGTAGGATACCAACCATTCGGTGGCTTTAACATGTCTGGTACAGACTCTAAAGCTGGTGGCCCTGACTACTTAGCACTTCACATGCAAGCAAAAACTACTTCTGAAACTTTATAAGAAATAGTAGAAGAGATCTTCGCAGTCTGCGAAGATCTCTTTTTTTTTGAAAAACTTTCTATCATGCCTTTCGAGAGGACTCCCACCTCTAAACGTAAGTGAAGGTGGTGAGGTGAATCGAAAGAAATATTTTATTTTCAAGAAAAAGGAACGTATGTTTTATTTTTGCTATAATATCCTTAACAAGGAGGTGAATAAAATGACAAAGGAAAATCCATCAAACTATAAAACTCTTCAAATCTGGATTAAAAAAGGGCATCGTATGTATTCTTATTTTCAAGAATGTTGTCATAACGCTAAGAATATGTACAACACTACAAACTTTTATATACGCCAGGTGTACACTGGATTAACACAAGAAAAAGAGTTGCAGCCTTTGCAAAAAGAAGTTCTGGATCATATTCATAAAAATATTGGTAAGATGAATGACACACAACTTCTTGCCTATCAGAAGAAATTGGAAAAAAAGAAATTAAAGCCTACAGAAGAACAGAAAGAGATTACATGTAATTTGTTTTCAGAACCTAATTTTGAAAAACCTTATGTAGATTACAACTTTCTAGATGCACTATTTAAGGTTATGATTCAAAATGATTATCGAGCTTTGCCTACGCAATGTAGCCAGTCAATCATGAAAGGTTTGTTCCAAAATTGGAAATCTTTTTTTGCTAGTTTAAAAGATTATAAAAAGAACCCAAACAAATATGCTGGAATGCCTAGGATTCCAAAGTATATTCGTTCTTCTGAAAAAGAGATTCTGTATACAAACCAAGATTGCATCATTAAAAACGGTAGATTTTTAAAGTTTCCAAAGACGAAATTGCAATTAAATATTGGGAAACTAGGTTTCACTGAAGGTAAACTGAAACAAGTTCGTGTGATTCCAAAATACAATGAATATGTAGTGGAATTGGTAATGGATGTTCCTTCTGAACAACAAATTATTGAAGAGAATGCTCGTTATATGAGTATTGATTTAGGGATTGATAACCTTGCAACCATTGTAACAAACACAGGTATGAAACCTGTCCTTGTTAAGGGCAAACATGTCAAAAGCATAAATCAATATTACAACAAAATGAAGCGTCATTTTACAAGCGTTCTTAGAAATGGAAAACAAACGAATGAAGGGCCTTTTACTTCTAAAAGGATAGAAAAACTTCATCAAAAACGTTACTTGAAAATAAAAGACGTCTTCCATAAAGTGAGTCACCATATCGTAAAACTAGCTCAAGAAGAAGAAGTTTGTAAAATCGTTATTGGTCAAAACAAAAGTTGGAAACAAGAAACGAATATGGGAAAAAGAAATAACCAATTGTTTTGTCATATCCCACATAGTGTACTGATTCAAATGATTACATACAAAGCAAATGCTGTAGGCATTCAAGTTGTTGTAACTGAAGAATCATATACATCGAAAGCAAGTTTTCTGGATAACGACTTCATTCCAACGTATGGAGAAAATGACCAAAATACAACTTTTTCAGGAAAACGAATAAAGCGCGGCATATATCGTTCAGCAAATAAAACTTTAATTCATGCAGATGTAAATGCTGCGGCTAACATTTTACGAAAAGTAATCCCAAATGCATGGACAAATGGGATAGTGGGGTTAAGCGTGAAACAGCTCGCTAATGTGTTAACTCCCCTGACGTTAATCGTCCGTTAGGTCGAAACGTTAGAAACCCCCACTTCAAGCTTCGCTAAGTGGGGGAGTGTTCATATGTGGATTAAGATAGATATACCTAGAAAAACTAATAAGGTTTACTTCAGTAAATAAGATATATTATATTTGTTGGATAGATTCTCTTTAAAGATAAGAAAAGAAAAGTAGGTGAACAAAGTGGGGAAATATCAATTAGATTACAAAGGACAAGTAGCTGTCGCAAAGTTTCATGAAAAACAGACGCCTGTCAAATTTGATAAAAAGCAGCAAATTGAAAAATTACGTGCGGAGTATTTGAAAAAGAAACAAAAACAAACAGATAAATAGTAGGAAAAACTAGTTAATTTGAATAAAAAACACTTACCATATATTACTATTTGGTAAGTGGAACTAGCTAAACCCTATTCATATCGGGATAAACATGTAAATAGAAACAAAACAATGAGAAAAGTTGACTTATTAGTCACATTTTTTTGTATTCATTTTAAGGATTTCCTGTATAATACAATTTGAAAGAAAATCTATGGTTTGACAAGAAACACTCTTTTCGGTTTTGCTCACTGAAGAGAGTGTTTTTTTGTAGCTAAAAACTCCTCTGTACTCATTACATTTGCATAGACGCCATTTAAACTAGCTAAAATTGTGTTATGGATATAAACGGCTGGTATAGTAGCATTCTTAAAAGAAAGGTCTTTTGTAGCACAAGCATCATGTATCACAGTACATTGCAAGCCGAAATCAAAAGCAGCTCTTACAGTAGCATCAATACACATATGAGTCATCATCCCGCATATGACGACGTGTTCAATAGCTAAACGTTGTAATTGCTTTAGAAGATCAGTTTCGCGAAAACTATTTGGATAATGCTTGAGTATAACGGTTTCTTCTCTAAGTGGACGTACGCTTTCATGAATATGTACACCTTCTGTATTGGGTAGGAAAAAAGTAGCGTCCTCTTTTATTGCTACATGTTGGATATGAAAAATAGGTTCGTTTTTCTTTCTAAAGAGCTGTAGTAGCCGACGGGCATATGCGCTTGCTTCGACTGGATTACGTAATTCCATTTTGCCGTGTGGAAAATAATCATTTTGAATATCAATGAGTAAAAGAGCTGTTTTCATATATTTATCTTCCTCCGATTTCATATTCAAATAATGGTATTCAATTAGTAGAGAAGATTATCCTTTTAAAAAATATGCAAGAGGAGAATTTTACATAACTTTAAAGATTACTATTTTTTATTGAATTTTTCATCTGAAAATTTTAATAAAGAAATAATTAATATTTTTCTAAAAAATGTATTGACTCTTACTATTCTGAGTTCTATAATGAGAATTAATTAAACGACAATTAAATCGATACATTCTTATCCAGAGAGGTGGAGGGACTGGCCCTACGATACCTCAGCAACGGGTTTTTTTAATACCGTGCTAACTCCAGCAAGCCTATGAAAGGCTTGGAAGATGAGAAGATGTGAACGAGTATATATAAGTGCTCTCCTTCTTATCTTTATGGTTGATAAGAAGGAGAGCACTTTTTATTTTACCTCGAAAGCTCTACTTCAAGTTTTCGCAGCATATAGGAGGGGGAAAAATGATTTCTTTTAACAATGTAAGTAAAGTATATGAAACAGGTGGGCAATCTGTTCATGCGGTGGAGGATGTAACATTATCAGTTGAGAAAGGCGAAATTTTTGGCATTATCGGTTTTAGTGGCGCTGGAAAGAGTACGTTATTACGCCTAGTAAACATGTTAGAGAGACCAACGGCAGGAAAGATTTCAATAGATGATAAAGAGATTACATCATTATCGACGAAAGAATTACGGAAGCTAAGACAAAGAATCGGGATGATTTTTCAAAGTTTTAATTTATTTAATTCAAGAACAGTATTTGGGAATATTGCTTATCCATTAAAGTTGGCGAAAGTACCAAAGAATGAGATAAAAGAAAGAGTAAATGAATTGCTGAAGTTTGTAGGGTTAGAAGATAAAGCAAACAATTACCCAGAGCAGTTATCAGGTGGACAAAAGCAGCGTGTTGGTATCGCTAGAGCGCTCGCAACATCACCAGATATTCTTATATGTGACGAGGCAACATCAGCTTTAGATCCAGAAACAACGGCAGAAATTTTGAACTTATTAAAGAAAGTAAATCGAGAATACAACTTAACAATTCTTCTTATTACACATGAAATGCATGTTGTGAAAGAAATTTGTCACCGTGTAGCTGTAATGGAGAAAGGAAAAGTTATTGAGGAAGGAAAACTGTTTGATGTTTTCACACAACCAAAAACAAAGACGACTCAAAACTTTGTACGTTCTGTTATTAATGATCATTTACCGGAAAGTGTTTTAGCAAAAATTCAAAATGGTGGTCAGATTTATCGTCTAACATTTACTGGTGAGGAGACAGGACAGCCAGTACTATCATATATCGCAAAAAACTATAATGTCGATGTAAATGTACTGTACGGAAATATTATTGAACTTCAAAATGTGCTATTTGGAAATCTTCTTGTAGAATTGCAAGGCGAACAGAGGGAAATTCAAAAAGCATTACAACATCTAAGACTGCAAGTGCAGCTGAAGGAGGTAGAAGCTCATGCGAGTTGATTGGAGTATATTTTGGCCGCGTATAGTAGATGCGACGGGGGATACTCTCTTAATGGTAATTGTAACCCTTATATTTGCTACAATTCTCGGTATACCTCTAGGTTTACTTCTATATGTAACGAGAAAAGGAAACTTTTTAGAAAATAAATGGGTCTTTTCTATTCTTAATATCATCATTAATACAATTCGTCCGATTCCATTCATCATCTTCTTAGTAGCTTTAAGCCCGCTAACAAGAAGTGTTATCGGAACGACAATTGGAACGGCGGCAGCAATTTTCCCAATGACGTTAGTTGCATCAATCGGTATTGCTAGAATGGTTGAAACAAATCTTGTTTCTGTTCCGAAAGGGGTAATCGAAGCAGCTCAAGCGATGGGTGCTTCACCAATTAGAATTGTTTTTGAAATCCTTGTACCAGAAGCGTTAGCGCCATTAATTTTAGGTGTTACATTTATGACAGTTGGTTTAATTGAATTTTCTGCAGTTGCTGGGCTTGTCGGTGGTGGCGGTCTTGGTGACTTAGCAATGACATATGGTTATCAACGTTTTGATACATCAGTTATGTTTGTAACGGTCGTTTTACTTATTATTCTCGTACAGTTAGCTCAAAATTTAGGAAACTACTTTGCGAAAGTCTTTTTACGCAGATCATAAAAAGAAAGAGGGGAAAGAAAATGAAGAAAATTTTAGCATTTGCATTATCAGCGATTGTAGGGGTTTCGGCGTTAAGCGGCTGCTCAGATGCAGGAACAAAAGAGAAAACAGTTCGCATTGGTGTAACTGGAACGGATGGAAACGCTTGGGAAATTGTAAAGGAAAAAGCTGAAAAAGAAGGGATTAAAGTTAAACTGGTTGAGTTCTCTGATTACACGACGCCAAATAAAGCGTTAGCTGATGGAGATATTGAGCTAAACTCATTCCAGCATATTGCTTTCTTAGAGCAATTTAAAAAGGAGCATAAATTAGATATTACAGCTGTTGGTACAACGCAAATTGCACCAATGGGTTTATACTCTGAAAAACATAAGAAAGCAAATGAAATTCCAGATGGTTCTGAAATTGCGATTCCCAATGATCCAACAAACCAAGCACGTGCATTAAAACTTCTTGATGCAGCTGGGTTATTAAAGCTTAAGAAAGACTTTGGCTTATTTGGAGATCCAAGCGGCATTGCTGAAAATCCGAAGAAATTAAAAATTACACCGGTTATCGCACAGCAAACACCTCGTGTATTAAAAGATGTTGCAGCTTCAGTTATTAATAACGGTGTTGCTGGTCAAGCTGGATTAGATCCAGCTAAGGATCCAATTTTCTTAGAAGATCCAAAGAATGAAAATGCGAAGCCGTATATTAATATTTTCGCAGCTCGTACGAAAGATAAAGATGATCCAACACTGAAAAAAGTAATTGAACTATATCATTCAAAAGAAGTAACAGAGGCAATTAAGAAAGAAACAAATGATGGTTCTATTTCAGTAGATCTTTCACTTGATGAGCTTGAAAAGATCGTAAAATAATGATTGGGTTTAATGGACTAACAGAAGGAACCCCTCCGCTGTTAGTTCGTTCAACATATAATCTACTTAACAAACAAAACAAACCCTAATTCTGTACCTTCCAATTCTGTATAACATAGAATCCAATGTTTGTTAAGTAGAGTAATGGACCAGGAGTTTTCCTGGTCTTTTTTATTACTGAAAGCAGCTAGCAAGTAGTAAGGTAATCCAAATTATAATGGGATAAGAAAATAAGCTGAACACGAGTGTAATTACGAATTGCTTTTTTTGAATTAAGTGTTTTTGGGATGAAAAAAAGAAAATAGAAAAGATAACAATGAAAACAGCTGATATTACGCCCGGATTATAGGAGCGGTAAATAAAAAACAAAATAATATGTTGAACAGAGTTGAAGAAGATAGCTCCTTGTATAAAAATAATCCAGTATATAGAAGACAAGAAGTTTAGTTGATATAGAAAGACGATAAGTAAGACAAAGAGAGTTAATACAGAAATCGCAATGAAAAATTGTTGGCTAGTTATAAAAGTAATTGAAAATTGATTAGCAAGATATTGTGGCATTTGAAAAGATTCTTCAAGGTTATGAATGAGAAATAACAAGGGAATCATCCAAAGCATAATAGTGGAATGCTTTTTAAACAACTTACATCGCTCCAATATAGAGATAGAAAGCCTAAAAAGGCCCTCTATCCAGAGATATTCATTCGATTATAATATTTTTTAAATTATTTTTATGATGCCCTTGTTCTTTCGGATAAGCAGCTAGCTCCTCTTGTAAAATATTTAGTATTTGCTTAGCTGATTGCTGGATGGGTGCAGGTAACTCTTCTAATATATGCATACCCATTTTTATTTTTGTACGAATTACCTTCCTTATTAATTCCTCATGCATGCACGACACCTCCAAAACGAATGTTTAGTACATCATCTTCAAATTTTGCTCCTTGAATAGAAAGGTGTGTTAACGTTTTGGGTAATGTGATGTTTCGTTTAACAGAACCAGCACGAATGATAAGCTCGTCACCTTTTTGATTTAATGCAAGTTCACTTTTGTTAGAGAAGGGAATGGACAGAACGAAAATATACTCATCGCCATCTTTTTTTACATATTGAGTGCGACCGTTAAATTTTACTTCAGTAGGACAATAATCTTTTTTAAATAAAGCATCTCCAACGCGTTCTAACATAGGTAAGCCAACAACTTCTTGTTCAAACATTGGAGCTTCGTAAATAGGAAGCGGATCAAAACTATTTTGAATTAATGTTTTATATTTCTTTTGAGTATCTTTCCAAGCTTGAAAATAAGGATCGATGACAGTGTTAGGGATGACGCGGTTAATCATAATCGCATCTACGTTATAATCGTATAAATTTAAATACGTAAAGCTACGCTGAGCCTCTTTAATGACCATTTTTTCGGGATTTACAACGATGCGGATACTTGTTACGTCTCGGTTTGATAAAATATCTCTCATTTCTCCAAGTTGTTCAAGTGTATTTGTTAATTCGTCCATAATATCATCGGTTGGAAGGGGGACACCAAGAAGTGGTTGAGCTACAGGGCGAACAACTTTTAAAACTTTTCTTTTAATAGGGAAGAGTTTTTCCATCCACCAGCCGAGCATGTCTGGAAAACTGAGCATTGCTAATGTTTCTCCTGTTGGAGCACAATCAATGATAATAACGTCATATGTGTTTTGTTTATAATAATCGAGTACGCGAAGTAAACTAATTAAATCTTCCATACCGGGAAACATCGTTAACTCTTCGGTTGTAATATCATCAGCTGCTTTGGAAGTGAAAAGTAGTGTAATATATTTCTGTAACTTTCCCCAGCCCTTTTCCATTTCATAAATTGTATTAATTTCTTGTGCCCACAAATTTTTACGAATTTCTAATGGCTCAGAAGATAACTTTATACCAAATGAATCTCCTAAACTATGAGCTGGGTCTGTGCTCATTACTAAAGTTTTTAATCCTTGTTTTGCGCTTTGAAGTGCAGTTGCCGCTGAAATGCTAGTTTTTCCTACGCCGCCTTTACCTGTATACAAAA
This sequence comes from Bacillus cereus group sp. BfR-BA-01381, assembly GCF_022663555.1. NCBI lineage: Bacteria > Bacillati > Bacillota > Bacilli > Caryophanales > Bacillaceae > Bacillus > Bacillus cereus group sp. BfR-BA-01381. The sequence goes on along the minus strand of NZ_JAKUFR010000075.1, from coordinate 4,263 downwards.
TAATTCTCATCATTCATATCCCCTTTGTTTCGATTGTCGAATATTACGAGTAACGAAATATTTTTTTGAATAAAAACCCTATTAGGGTTTTTATTCAATCGGAATGTTTTTCATTTTAGGTGTAGAAACCTTTTCTTCTGTTTTTTGTTGTGACGTAGCAATGTGATTCATAATCTTTTGGAAGATGTGTAGTAAAAATGCTTTTTCTTCTTCCGATAATGCTTCGGTCACTAGGTTAAAATAATGGGCTGCATTTTGTTTTACTTCTTGAACGAGCATTACGCCGTTTTCTGTTAAACGAATTAATACAATGCGTCGGTCGTTTTCATCACGGTATCTTTCAATATATCCTTTTTTTACAAGGCGATTTACAACACCTGTCGTTGTACTCATTGGTATATCAAGAAGATCAGCGATTTTTGTCATTGTAATATCCGTATTTCGCTCCATCCAAAGTAAACAAAATACTTCAGTTTTAGAAAGTGTTAAATCTAAGCTTACCCATTCTTCAGGATAGAAAAGTTTCTTGGCGTTATCTAGCAGTAAGTCTAAAAAATGTTCGTATTGCAACAATTAATTCCACTCCCGTATATTTCGAGGTTCGTAATATTTATTTTTATTTTATGTAGAATTGAAATAAATGTCAATGTTTTTAACTGTTTTTTCAGATTAGAAAGAAAACCCTCTTTAAAATAATATTTTTTGTGATAGATTTATAAATAGCAAACTAGAATTTACATAAAAATCCATCATGGTAAATATACTTATCTATAATGGATGTACAGCTAACGAGGGGGAGAACGATGAGAAGACGTAATACGCAAGCGTTCACGTTTTTAGCATGGACTTCATTTGTTTGCGCGCTTTCAGGTATGCTAATTGGAATTTATACGCTAGATGAAACGCTTAGTGTAAAAGGATATTATTTACTTGGAACATTATTTTTAACGATGTCTTGTTTTGTATTACAAAAAACAATTCGTGATAACGAAGAAGATAACGAGAGATTTCCGAAAAATAAACCGTTAGATAAAGAGTAAATCGTAAAGAAAGGCGTTTGCCTTTCTTTTTTTATGTAAAAATGCTGTAAGTGCCGTGTGTTGACTTGCTTGAAGTACTGAAAATTTGGTATCATCAATAGTATTGTAGATTGAACGATATATTATGGAGGTGGCCTAGCCGTGTCAAGAATTTCCGTTGAGAATGTAAAGCACGTAGCACATTTAGCACGTCTTGCAATTACTGATCAAGAAGCAGAAAAATTTCAAAAACAACTAGATGCAATTGTTACATTTGCAGAACAGTTAAATGAATTAGATACAACAGATGTAAAACCAACAACTCATGTATTAACTATGAAAAATGTTATGCGTGAAGATGTACCAGAAAAAGGTTTACCAGTTGAAGAAGTATTAAAAAATGCACCGGATCACAAAGATAATCAAATCCGTGTTCCAGCAGTATTAGAATAGAGGAGGGGAATTTCGATGTCATTATTTGATCATTCAGTATCAGAGTTACATAAGAAATTAAACAACAAAGAAATTTCCGTTACGGATTTAGTAGAAGAATCTTACAAACGTATTGCGGATGTTGAAGATAACGTAAAAGCTTTTCTTACATTAGATGAAGAAAACGCACGCGCGAAAGCGAAAGAATTAGATGCGAAAATTGGTGCTGAAGATAATGGTTTATTATTCGGTATGCCAATCGGTGTTAAAGATAACATTGTAACTAACGGTCTTCGTACGACTTGTGCAAGCAAAATGTTAGCAAACTTCGATCCAATTTATGATGCGACAGTTGTGCAAAAGCTAAAAGCTGCTGACACAATTACAATCGGTAAATTAAATATGGACGAGTTCGCAATGGGTTCTTCAAATGAAAACTCAGGTTTCTACGCTACGAAAAATCCATGGAACTTAGATTACGTTCCAGGTGGATCTAGTGGTGGTTCTGCAGCAGCTGTAGCAGCAGGAGAAGTATTATTCTCTCTAGGTTCTGATACGGGTGGTTCTATCCGTCAACCAGCTGCATATTGCGGCGTTGTAGGTTTAAAACCAACTTACGGACGTGTATCTCGTTACGGATTAGTAGCATTTGCATCTTCACTTGACCAAATCGGACCGATTACACGTACAGTAGAAGACAATGCATACTTATTACAAGCTATTTCAGGTCTTGACCGTATGGATGCAACTTCTGCTAACGTTGAAGTAGGAAACTACTTAGCTGGTTTAACAGGCGACGTTAAAGGTTTACGCATTGCTGTACCGAAAGAATACTTAGGAGAAGGTGTTGGCGAAGAAGCTCGTGAGTCAGTACTAGCTGCTTTAAAAGTATTAGAAGGTATGGGCGCAACTTGGGAGGAAGTATCTCTTCCACACTCTAAATACGCTCTAGCAACGTATTACTTATTATCTTCTTCTGAAGCATCAGCTAACCTTTCACGCTTTGATGGCGTACGTTATGGTGTTCGTTCTGATAACGTGAATAACTTAATGGATCTTTACAAAAACACACGTAGTGAAGGCTTCGGTGATGAAGTAAAACGTCGTATTATGCTTGGTACATTTGCACTTAGCTCTGGTTACTATGATGCATATTACAAAAAAGCACAACAAGTACGTACATTAATTAAAAACGACTTTGAAAATGTATTTGCTAACTACGATGTTATTATTGGACCAACAACGCCAACTCCGGCATTTAAAGTGGGCGAAAAAGTTGATGATCCAATGACAATGTATGCAAATGACATTTTAACAATCCCAGTAAACTTAGCAGGTGTTCCAGCGATTTCTGTTCCATGTGGATTCGGTGCTAACAACATGCCACTTGGTTTACAAATCATTGGTAAACACTTCGATGAAGCGACAATTTACCGCGTTGCACATGCGTTTGAGCAAGCAACAGACCATCATACAAAAAAAGCAAGTCTGTAAGGAGGCGAGCATAGATGAATTTAGAAACAATTATTGGTTTAGAGGTTCACGTTGAGTTAAAAACAAATTCGAAAATTTTCTCTGCGAGTCCAACAGAATTCGGAGCGGAACCAAATACACAAACAAGTGTAATTGACTTAGGATACCCAGGAGTACTTCCTACTTTAAATAAAGAAGCAGTTAACTTTGCAATGAAAGCTGCAATGGCATTAAACTGTGAAATCGCAACAGAAACGAAGTTTGACCGTAAAAACTATTTCTATCCAGATAATCCGAAAGCTTACCAAATCTCTCAGTTTGATAAGCCAATTGGTGAAAATGGTTGGATTGAAATTGAAGTAGACGGTAAAAAGAAACGTATCGGTATTACACGTCTTCATTTAGAAGAAGATGCTGGTAAATCAACGCATACAGCTGACGGCTCATTAGTAGACTACAACCGTCAAGGTATGCCTTTGATTGAGATCGTATCTGAGCCAGATATGCGTACGCCAGAAGAAGCATATGCATACTTAGAGAAGTTAAAATCAATCATTCAATACACTGGCGTATCTGATTGTAAGATGGAAGAAGGTTCCTTGCGTTGTGATGCGAACATTTCCCTTCGTCCAGTTGGACAAGAGAAGTTCGGTACAAAAGCGGAACTGAAAAACTTAAACTCTTTCACTTACGTACAAAAAGGTCTTGAGTTTGAGCAAGCTCGCCAAGAAAAAGAATTATTATCTGGTGGTATCATCCAACAAGAAACACGTCGTTATGATGAAGCAACGAAGAAAACAATCTTAATGCGTGTGAAAGAAGGATCTGATGATTACCGTTACTTCCCAGAGCCGGACTTAGTTGAACTTTACATCGACGATGAGTGGAAAGAAGCAGTTCGTGCTTCTATTCCAGAACTTCCAGATGCACGTAAAGCTCGCTACGTTGCAGAATTAGGCTTACCGGCTTATGATGCACACGTATTAACATTAACGAAAGAAATGTCTGATTTCTTTGAAGCAACTGTTGCAGATGGTGCTGATGCGAAATTAACATCGAACTGGTTAATGGGTGAAGTGCTTGCGTACTTAAACAAACAACAAAAAGAATTAAAAGACGTTGCATTAACGCCTGCTGGTTTATCTAAAATGGTTCAATTAATTGAAAAAGGTACAATTTCTTCTAAAATTGCGAAGAAAGTATTTAACGAATTAATTGAAAAAGGTGGAGACCCAGAAGAAATCGTTAAAGCGAAAGGCCTTGTTCAAATTTCTGACGAGGGTACACTTCGTAAAGTTGTAACAGAAATTCTTGATAATAATGAGCAATCTATCGAAGA
>NZ_JAKUFR010000074.1:0-24413 GCF_022663555.1 Bacillus cereus group sp. BfR-BA-01381 | reverse complement strand
CAATTGTATCTGGATACACTTCTACTTGTTCCTGAAATAATTGATGTACACATTTATCTTTTGGATATTCTGTTTCTGTCTTATTCCAATCCAGCAACATTTGTTGTTCGTAATTTGTTAATAAGGAAAACTCACCTAAACATTGATCTGAGTTTAAAACAATATTACTTAATAAAGCATTAAAGCTCTCCAATATACCACTGTTTTTTTGTGAATTAACTTGATTTTTATTATACTCCAAAGAAATTTTTAATCTATTTGTATTTTCAGAAAATTTAATTTGAAAATCGAATTGACCACTATTATTCTCTAATCCTATGATTTTAGAATTAGAAACATACATTGAACCATTTACTTTAACTATAAAACGAGTTCCTAATAAAAAATCAAATTCACCATTCAATTTCTTATCATTTTTTTGATAATTATGACCAGAATAATATTCACACGTTTCAAAATTTATTTCCTGAAGAAAATCATGAAATTTCATTATTTTTGATACTTTCGTATTGATTATTGTACTATCAATAATTTCCCCATTTTCCTTATATCCCTGTTGACTACTGTCTAACATCATTTCTATTTCAACATCTTCTTCAGAATTATTACATAAAAATAATATATGTAAGCTTGCAAGTATTGTTGTTAACAACGTCACTTTTTTCTGTTCACTTAGTAGTTTAACAGATTTACTTAATGTAGTTGAAAGAAGCAATTCTTCAGTGTTTTTCACATAACCATAATCTACTTTCCACGAATAATCTGTGCTTGATATTTTGTCTGTTAAATCCTGTTTACAATTACCTTCTACAGATATGTCATTTAAATTATCTGTACTGTATAATACACTTTTATGTTCCATATAAAGTAACTCCTCCTGATTTCACTTTTTATATTGAACAAACTTAAGTCTGTATTTTTAGAGAATATTCTGTTTTTTATTTTTATAACTTTAATTTTTTATTATTCTATATTAATTTAGAAATAAACATCACCCTACTTCTTTAAAATTATTATTCTTTTATATTAGAATCACTAATTTATTAACTATTTTTAAATCAATAATGTTAAAATTCGCTAAATATTTCCCTACGTTAAAACATGAAGTGTATGGTATTTTATTTAAAATATACCATATATTTATACAATATATAACAAAAAATACCAAAGTCAACATTCTAAATAATGAAATTAGTTAATATTATAATTAAAATAAATATATTAAAAGGTTTTTATCACTTCATAAAGGTTCATTCTGCTATAATTTGCTAACAAGAAGTTGATTCAATAAATCTATTACTAGTGATTCTTTTTGTTTTATAAAAAAATGCCCTCCATCAAATTCATAAAAATTACATGTTTTGCTGGTATGATCTTTCCATAACAAAATTTCACTTAATAAAACATTATCTTGGCTTCCATAAAACACATGAAATGGAACATCTAGTACTTGACGTTGATCTGATAAACTGTAAGTTTCTACAATCTTATAATCTGCCCTTATAATAGGCAAATATATATCTAACAATTCTTTATTCTCAAGTAGTTCAACCGGAGTTCCACCCAACCTCAAAATTTTTTCACAAAGTTGTTCATCATTATATTTATGGACGACCTCTTTACTCTTAAATTGAGGAGCTGATCTTCCAGAAAAAACAAACAATTCCGGCATAGGCCGTCCCTCTTCTTGTATTTTGTGGCCTAATTCATATGCAATTAACCCACCCATACTATGACCAAAAATAGAATACGGATTATTATCTATTTTCTGATAAATTTTATTATAAATATCTTCTACTACATCAATTATATGAATGCTTAATTCCTCTTGAAATCTTCGCCCTCTGCCCGCTAACTCAATACCACAAACATTAATTTCTGGGGATAAGAGCTCAGTCCATGTATTAAAAACACTTGCTGAACCACCTGCATACGGTAAACATATTAAATTCATAATTTCCCCTTCCTTCTTATTTTTAAAATTATTTTTCTGTACTATTAAAATATAATTTTATCTACATATATTACTACATATATTACTACATATATTACTATATATATTACTACATATATTTCCAAATACATGTTGATAAATATTAGTTTGAAAATACAGAAAAATAAAAATATTTAATTTCATCTTATTTTAATAAGTAATTTCTACATTCAAAAAGATCCTGAAATACAATAAGAATACTTCATTTCTTTCTTCTTTTCTCTTACAGCTTGATTTTGTAATCGTTTTTTTGTTGTTCTTTTGTTAATCGATGTACAACCACACGAGTTGGTACTTTATCAGTCATTCTTACATAGGCGTCGGATATTTCACATGTTTGTCCTGGCTTAAGAGAGTTCATTAAGATTTCCATATCTATCTGTACAAACTCTGTACTTTTTTGATTCTTCCATCTTGAAAGTAATCAGGTTTGGGATTTTTTGATAAATACGTGTATTCGACTTGATCCAAGAGATATAATAAGCCTTTTTATCTTGTATATGTTAAAGATCTTTTAAATAAAAATAAGCTAAATCTCACATACATAAATCATTCGCTGTTATAGTTAGGACACACGGAGAACCGTAGGTTCGATTATGTTGTTTACCTAGACCAGTATGAATATATAGGAACTGTCCGCTTAACAGGTCATACTCAAGTTTAATTTTCATCCCAGCTTTATGTCTGCACCCTCCTGCACCTGGATGAACGAATGAGAATGGATCTGGGAGTTGAAAAACAGTGGAATCTAAAATACAAATAAGCTTGAAAGCAGACGTTTATGGAGAAGAAATTGGCATAGATGAAGCCAATTTTTAGTTTAGTAGTTCAGCTAATACATGTTGTAAAAATTGGACGGCTCCTTTATTAAATCGTTGATTCAGTCCCTCGGGACTGATGAGCACTTCTGTTGAGGCTTCTAAACAGCTAGATAACTGAGTTAAAGACGTCGTAGCGATATTTTAATTCATCCATACACATAAAGCGACTAAATCTTCTGCTTGGTACTTACTGGCTCTTTGCACAAAACTAACATCTCTAGTAAGATTTCGTAAGGTATTTGGGGATAAGGAATTTTGAATTTTTCGAGCAAATAGTTGTAGTTTGTCAGATACAGACATAGACATACAAAAACGCCATCCTTTCGTATGATTCTATAGAAAGAATAGCGTATTTTTTCATTTAAGGAGGAATTTTATTTTATTAGCTTAATAGCGATGGAGTGGTCCCCCTATAAGTACAGTGAAGTATCTTATATCGAAAATTAAATGTAGTGTAGTACTTTAGGGGAAATCCAAATTCTCCCTCCCCAAAAATAATCCCTACTTTCAACTAAAAAAGTAGGGATCTATGGTATTTTAATAGACTTAGGAAAACGAATGAAAAATCGTTGTTTATTCAAGAATATTCCATTACTTAATTGCTTTTTTGGAAAAACTATAACTTATATATAGATTTAATTAAAGTATTTCTTTTGCATCAGAAGGTAAATTTCTTACATGTTTAAGATATTTCGTCATATTTACATCGTCGTCAATTGGATATGTGAACAGTAAGTTATCCGCAACATCTTCTGCTAAAGTTCTAAACAATTCACAAGTAACAAATATAGAATCCCAAAAATTCTCGTAATTATTGTCAGAATAAGTTTTTTCATACATCTCCCAATACGATTCAGGAAGATAACTTTTAAAATACTTCCCCATTTTTCCAGTTGAAACTTGGAAGTCATGTCTTATACCAACCCACCAAGAAACCATCTTATCTACTCTACCTCTTATTACATATTCAAACATTTGCTTGGCATATGATGGTAATTCATCACGCCAAATCCCTTTTGCAACGTTTTGTAGACACCACCAAAAATCATTACAACAGCTCATAACCATAGATGCTGTTGGCCTTTTCACATGATAATCAATATCTGTAGGCGCTGGAATAAGTGGTAGAATGTTATCCTTATCTAATAATGAAACTGTAAGTTTATCATTCATATATATATCCCTCAATCATTGTATCTTTCGTTTCAATATGAAGATCTACACGATTTCCGTCTGTAAAAAGCATTAAATTACCCATAAGACCTATCAAAATCCATATCCATACCAGCTGATTCATTATTTCTATCAGGCTCTTGTATCATAAGTAAATCTCCAAAAGTATGAATCCAGGTTTTATCTTTTGGGGCATTAGGATTTGTTCTTGAACCATTCATATATACTGCTCGAATTCGTTCATCTTTTTTAGCTGTTCCTATTATTAAATTAAACGTTTCTTTTTCACTTCTCATTAATATTCACCTCAAAATCCCTTTTTCTTTTTGCTATTTTGTAACTTTACTTTATAGTTATTATTAAAGTATCCTATACCTCTAATTTAATAGTACAGAATCTTGTTTTTCTTCTAATTTATACACTTTATACCATTCTATTCCACAAGCTGCTGCATGTATTTTTGAATCGTATGGCCACTTTTTAAAGTTGTATAGATTAAATTTGCAATTTTACCACAAAGGTGACCAATTACTTTTTCTTTATCATTCCTTCTTCCACTTTACGATCATAATATGCTTTAAAAACCGTAGGTTTTCGTTTTCCATTTGCTAACATCATCATGGACATCTGATAAAGTACTCGACGTGCATCACGAACACCACTGTATGTCTGTTTTGTCGAGCGTACAGAAGTCCCAGATTGCGAATTTTTAGCTAAAACACCAAGGTATTTCTTAAACTCTTTATATGTATTAAATCGATCTACATCACCTATTACACCGATTAACGTACAAGCTATATTTTCACTTACAAAAGGGAATAAAAGGAGTAAATCTGTATATGGATGTGGATCAATTCCTTTTTCAGAATTCTCCCAAAGGAGATTATGAATTTCCATATCAATAAGTTTAATACTTTCCTCAAGCCGTATGGCTTCTTCTATAACCCATCTTTCCCTTCCAACTAAATGTTCCACAGGTACAGCTACTGTATATGGCATAATTTCAGATAACACTTTAGCAGCTTTTTTCGCCACACTTTTCGCTCCTACTTTAGAATTTGCTTTATACAGTTCATCTTCCGATGATTTCTTCATGTAAAGACCCGTAGGGTATTTCAGTACTAATTTCATTACAGAAGAGGTACCCAATTTTTTAAATGCTTTAAATCTGGGTATGTTACTTTTAATAATTGTTGAACTTGATTTTTTCTACGAGTTAACTGAACATTTAAATACCATCAATCTCGCATGACTGTCCGAAATAGGGATTGTAAGACAGTTTGAGGTTTTATTAAAGTAACTCCATGCATGTGAGGATGGAGCTGTTTATGCCATCCCATATAGGACATTACATTGGCATCCATTGAATCTGATTTCTCTGAGATACCTAGATTATTCTTACGAAATTCACCAACTGCCTTGTTCGTATGAAAAAATATCGTTCTTACAAAGGGACAGTTGGGCAAATTGCGCCTAACATTTTAAATCGCAATTTCCAAGCGAAAAAACCAAATGAGAAGTGGGTTACAGATATTACGGAGTTTAAGTTATTTGGGGAGAAGTTATACCTATCACCGATATTGGATTTATTTAATGGTGAAATTATCACGTATAAAATTGGTTCAAGACCGACCTATTCCCTTGTTTCAACAATGTTAGACCAAGCCTTTGAACACGTAACAGATCAAGACAAACTCCTCATTCATTCTGATCAAGGGTGGCACTATCAAATGAAACAATACCGTCATTCTCTTAAGCAATATGGCATAACACAAAGTATGTCTCGTAAAGGAAACTGTTATGACAATGCCGTTATTGAAAATTTTTTCGGTATCATGAAATCGGAATTTCTGTATCGAAAAGAATTTGAAAGTATAACACATTTCAAACAAGAATCAGCAAAGTATATAGACTACTATAATCATAAAAGAATTAAGGCAAAATTAAAGGGTATGAGCCCAGTACAATACCGGGCTCATACCCTAGAGGTTGCCTAATGAACCGACCTGTCTAACTTTCGGGGGTCACTTCATTATTTTTCAGTAACATATGCCCACTTATAGCTGTATTCTGGGCTAATATTATGCTTAACAACACCTTTTACATGTGGTTTCATAACATAAGATCTAGCACTTTGATATAAAGGTACAAGGGCTACATCTTCTTCAAGAAGTAATTTCTCTGCTTTCCCTAGTTCCTCCCAGCGTTTCTTCGCATCACTCATTAATTCCCCACCAGCTTTTTTAATTATTTCATCATATTTCTGATCAGAGAAACTCATTTGGTTATGAGAGTGCTTACTTTCAAACATATCTAAATATGTCATTGGATCCGCATAATCTGGGCTCCATCCGCCATATGAAATATCATAATCTTGATCTGATTCTAATTTAAGTTTTTGTTTAAACGGTTGCAGTTTAATATTTACTGTTACACCTTTTAAGTTTTTCTCAATTTGATCTTTTACATATTCCCCAACTTTTTTCGCATTACCAGTATCATAGTTTAAAAACTCAATTGTAACTTGATCTTTTCCAAGTTCTTTTTTCGCTTCTTCCCATGCAGCAGTTGCTTTTTTCGCATCTGGTTTAACACCGTTTTTAAACGTTTCTTGGAAGTCTTTCCCATCAGGTCCAGCTGCTAATCCTTTCGGCACTAAATAATCTGCAGGTTTTGACCCATCATTTAAAATAACATTTGTTAAATTCTTTTTATCAATTGATAGCGCAATTGCTTCACGTAATTTTTTACTCTTTAATGGTGTATCTTGTCCACCACGTTTTTGGTTTAAACGTATAAAGAACGTACTTGGTTCGTTATACACCCCATATTCCTCTTTATTATTTCTATATTTGTCAACGAATTCTCCTGTTAATAAACCGAAATCAATTTGCCCACTATCATATAAATTCACAATAGTTGCTGGCTCTTTTACAACACTATAGTTAATTTCATCTAATTTTACAGTCTTTTTATCCCAATATTGATCATTCTTCTTCAGTTTCCAGCCTTGTTCATGCTTCCAATCCGTTAGAACGAACGGCCCATTATATACTGTTGTATCAGATTCTAAACCGTATTTATCCCCTTTTTCTTTTACGAACTTCTCATTTAATGGATAGTACGATGGGAATGCTACTAAGTTTAAGAAGTATGGTACTGCTTGTTCTAATTCAACTTCTAAAGTAAGGTCGTCTACTGCTTTAACTCCTAATTCTGTTACAGGTTTTTCACCTTTATTAACCGCTTCTGCATTTTTAATTGGGAATGCAATAAATGCATACTCAGCAGCTGTTTTTGGATCTAATAAACGTTGCCATGCAAATACGAAATCTTTCGCTGTTACAGCATCACCATTGGACCATTTTGCATCTTTACGTAATTTGAATGTATATTTTTTACCATCCTCACTCTTCGTGCTTGATTCTGCCGCAGCTGGGATTGGTTTATTCTCTTTATCTAAACGGTATAAACCTTCCATTGTGTTCCCTAAAATTTGAGAACCTAATGTATCTGTACTTTTCGACGTATCCATTGTTGGAATTTCCTGATTTTCTGTTTTATTGAACACTTGTTTCGCTGCTAATTTTTCTCCTGATTTGCTATCTCCGCCTGAGCTAGAATTTGTGCTTGTCTTCTTATCTCCGCCTGATGTAGAACATGCTGTCAATGCCATACTCATTGCTAAAACTGGTGCTACAACTGCTGTTAGTTTTTTCATTTTTTTCTTTTTCACTTTCTGTACCCTCCCTAATTCTAAACGCTCTCATTTAAGAATTTTCTGATAATTCTGTTTTTCTTTATATATTTATCAGAAGATTCTTATTAACTATTATTCTACTAATTTTTTGAGTTTTGTAAAGTGTTATTATTGAAAATTTTAAAAAAATTATTTTTTTACAGTAATATTCATAAAAATTCCATAATCTTTCGAAACACTATACCTCATTGAATTATATGTACTGATTTAATAGCCTTTATATCCTTCCACTATAAAGAACCTGTAAATTATTGTTAATAAATAATGTATATCATAACAAACCTCTTTTCTACAAAAATAAAAAAGTCAGCTTTGCTGACTTTTTTATCCGACCATTTTCTCTTTTTTCATTTCCTCTATTACTCTCGTATACTTCTCTTCATCAAATTCATTTTCACTTTTTGCAACAACTACAGTCGCAATACCGTTACCAATTAAATTGACAATAGCACGTGCCTCTGACATAAAACGATCTACACCAAGCAATAGTGCTAACCCTTCTAATGGAATAACATTCATCGCAGATAACGTAGATGCTAATACAATAAACCCTCCACCTGTTACTGCTGCTGCACCTTTAGATGTAACTAATAAAATAGCTATTATCGTTAATTGTTGACCTAGTGAAAGATCGACGTGAAAGACTTGAGCTAAAAATATAGTAGCCATCGATAAATAAATGGTCGTTCCATCTAAATTAAAAGAGTATCCCGTCGGAATGACTAAACCTACTACTGGCTTCGAACATCCGAAGTCTTCCATCTTTGTCATCATTCGCGGCAATACTGATTCTGATGATGATGTCCCGAGAACAATGAGTAATTCTTCTTTAATGTGAGCTAAATATTTCCACAAACTAAATTTGTACAGTTTACAAATAAAATTTAAAACAATAAAAACAAATAATGCCATTGTCGCATACACACAAATCATTAATTTACCAAGTGGAATAAGTGTACTTAAACCATATTTGCCAATTGTAAACGCCATCCCGCCGAATGCTCCAATCGGTGCTAATTTCATTACAATTGATAAAATGTTAAAAAATACTTTCGATAATCTTTCAAAAAAATCGATTACCGGTTGTCCATTTTTCCCTAACATCGTTAACCCAGCACCGAATAAAATGGAGAAGAACAGCACTTGTAAAATATCACCTTTTGCAAATGCTTCAAACATGTTAGACGGTACAATATGTAAAAAGAAATCCACCCACTTCATTTCTTGCCCGCTTTGTACATATTGCGAAACATCTCCGCCCTTTAGCTTTGAGGGATCTACTCCATCTCCGGGACGTACAACATTCGCTATGATGATACCAATAATTAAAGCTGCAGTTGTAACAATTTCAAAATATAATAATGCCTTACCACCAACACGACCTACCTTTTTCATACTTCCCATACTTGCAATACCAAGCACAATTGTTAAAAAGATAATCGGTGCAATAACCATTTTAATCATATTGATGAACGTTTCACCAATTGGCTTCATCTCTTGTCCAACACTCGGCCAAATTGCTCCTACTGCAATACCACAAATAATGGCCACAATAACTTGAAATGTTAAATTCTTTATGATTCTCATTTTTGATACTCCCCTGTTTCTTTCATTTCTCCCATACTATTTCAATAATTGCTAATGATATATTCTATGTAATAGCCCCCCTGTTATTTCACTTAAGCTACAACTTTATGTTACACTATTATCTTAAATTTGAAAATAGTATATAACATTTGTATATAAACGACATACTATTTAACGTAATAAAAAAGCAGACATTACATCTGCTTTAATTCTCCTCAATCTGCTTTTCACTTAATCCTAGATGTGTTCTAAGAGTATTGCTCAAACTCTGTAGATCTTTTTTATTAGGATTATAATAATATACACGTTGCCCATTTGGACCATTAGGTAAATATAAATCATCACCAGCTAATTGTATTTTTTCAACTGAACTATTTAAACCGTATTTATAAAAAGATAAAATATCATCCATTACTAAATTTGTTTTAAAATCACCGTCAACCGCCTCAACTATTTTTTCTAGCTTCGTAATCGATCCTACACTTTTTAATTTACTTAAAATCGCTTCCATAACAAGTTGTTGGCGCTGTCCTCTCATTGCATCACTATCAATATGACGCGTTCTTGCTAAGGCAAGTGCCTCTTCCCCTGTTAATTTTTGTAGTCCTTTTTTCAAATGGATCGCGTCAGGTTCATCTTTACTATTTTGCTCCGTAAATTCAACAGGGACATCTACTTCAATCCCATCTAATCCATCAACAATTTTAGTAAATGAATTAAAATTAAACTTTACAAAATAATCAACAGGCACTTGTAATAACTTTTCTACCGCTTCCACTGAAGCTTGCGGCCCTCCATCTTTACCATTTTTAACGAAACCACTTCCATATGCATGCGTTATTTTATCTTTTTTCTTTTCAACCGGAACATATGTGTATGTATCACGTGGTATACTCGTTAATTTCACAGTCTTATCATCTTTATTAAAAGTAGCTAACAGTAGTGCATCTGTATGAAATGCACCATTATACTCCTTTTGTCGTTCTTGATTTTCATCAATTCCCATAATTAAAAGTGAAACATTATTCTTAATCGGTTTTACAGTTTCCTCACGTAAATTTGATTTTTCACCACGTGCTAAATTAACATTTGATTTTTGTACGAGATTAGAAGTTTTCATATATACGTAAGTACCATATCCAAATCCGCAAAATAGTAATATCGCTAACAATACACTTACTATCGTTGTCTTTTTATATTTTCGTTTATTTTTCTGTTCTCTTGAAGAAGAATGATTCTCCATATTGTTTCCTCCGTTTTCTATTCATCCAATATATTTTTCACTTTCTCATAATTAGCGCTTTCCTTTTGAAATGTATTCTCTTTCAATCCTTTGTTTATTTGTATCCATTCTGTTGTAATCGAATATTGAATCATACCTTCGTGGAAACTAAGGAACTTTAGCATAATCCCCGTATTTTTCTCTACAACCATTTCAAATTTCCCTCTTAAATCTTCAGATGTACTTACAGGCATTTCTATATTTATTGTCCCTTCTATTTTGTAGCAATCCAGTCCAAGATACTTCGTTTCTTTATAATTCCAATCTTTATATCGAATTAATAGATCAGCAAATTCGGATTGAATACTATACTTCGCGAATCCTATATATTCATCATCATACCTTTTTTTCTCACCTGATTTTCTCAATAACCTTTCCGTAGGATTTAATTTTAATAGTTCATAGTTTCTTTCTTTCGGGCTCCATTTTGTTTCTTTGTACGTATACTTCTCGTCATCAAACTCTTTTTTCTTGCCCTCGTTATATATAATGGTTCGTTTTTTCACTAGTTTATCTTCTTTCGAAGAGATACCTCTTTGTTGCTCCGTATCAATCGTATATTTGTATGTTGTAGCAATTCTTGACGAACTAGAATATTCCTCAAATTGTCCTGAAATATTATTAAAATGATCAATGGAATCTAGCATTTTTTCATGAATCTTTTCTTTATCTGGATAATTTACATTCGCTTTTATTTCCTCTTCGTTTTCGTAATCAGAAAATGCCTTTTTCTTTACATATTCAAACACTCCGCCGTTTTGAGCAAAAATTTGATCAGAAAACTCCGATATAGACACAATTGAAAGTGCTAGAACAGCAGCACTTATAACCATCATATAAACTCTGTAACCTTTCTTTTTTACCGGAAGACTATGTAGTGTACGATTAATCTTTTCATTTAACTCTGGCGGTACTATAACATTCTCTTCGTTTATTCTCTTTTTTAATTTCTCATCAAATATTTTTTCATTATCCATCCTTTGCACCCCCTATTCCATCTTTAATCGTTTCTGTAGTTGTTCCCTCGCACGTGCCAATCTCGATTTCACTGTTCCTTTTGGTACTTCTAAAAGCTTCGCTATACTCTCTTGATTCATATCTTCATAATAATAAAGCACCGTAACAGCTCTTAACTCTTCATGTAACGATTGAATCGCATTACACAAATCTATATCTTCATACTGATCGCACGCACTCATATTGTAATCATTCTCTTCTGTCACAATTATCTTTTTATACGTTCTAATAATGTTATTACATTCATTCATTAAAATTCGAATTAACCAAGTTTGAAAAAACTCTTCTTTCTTTAATTTTTTTATATTCTCATAGGCTTTTAAAATTGTTGTTTGTATCGCATCCTCTATATTTGTCTCATCACGTAACATAGCCTTTGCAATACGATACATCTTTACTTTTTCTGTATGTATAAGCCTCATAAATGCTTCATGATCACCTTTTTTCGCTAAAGAAACATCGGTTTCTTCTTTTACAATCATTTTATATAAAGGGATTACTTTCACAATTGCTCCTCCTGTTTCATCCTCACTTCAAATTTAACTTTACATGTATTAGACGGATGAGCCTAGAAAAAGGTTCATTTTTTTGAATATTTTCATAAAAAAAGGTAAACATTTTTCATGTTTACCTATACTTAGATGTAATTCTAAGTAAATACCCATCTGGATCCACAATTTTAAATCCTCTCATCTCCCATGGATAAGTTTGAATTTCTTCTTGTATTGTGCACCGATTCTCTTTACAACGTTCATATACTTCTTCAATCCGATTGACAACAATAATTAGTTCAAAGCCATTCCCCTTCATCTCTTTTCGATTGTAAAAATAGTGATTTTCATTCAATCTTGAATCACTAACTAGTAATAAAGAAAACTGGTCGAAATTAAAACGTGCTGCATGCATATTTCGTTTATACAACTTTAAACCAATTACTTCTTCATAGAACAATAATGACTTTTCTATATCATTTACATATAGCTGCACCCGGAATAAATGATCCACTAGTTTCCTCCTCATCAAAAAAAGTCCACTCATATAGTGGACTTTCTACTCTATAACGGTAAATCCCTCTTCCTAAACACAACAATTGCTGCTATAAAAATACAAAGTGCTCCAGCAGTTAAACCTATACTTACTGGCCATATATTATACGTTCCTTCAGCTATTTCTTTCGGACGAAATAGCGTAAACAATGATATATTTCTCATCCACTCTAACTTATCACTTAATTTACCTACCATATCCGTTACGAAAAATAATATTGTTAAACTTGCTGAGTAGCTAAGTGCCTTTCTTTCGTCATTACATATACAAGAAAAGAAAAATGAATAACCACTAACGACTAAAAAGATGAGCCCTCCGACTACGTTTATCTTCAGGAATAATTCTTTATTTAAATTATTATCTTCTAAAAACCATTCTGCACCTACTATACCTGCTACATACGTAACAGCTACAATAATTAGTAGTCCCAATATAAGAATAGACGCTTGCGTGATTGCAATTTTCACCCTAGATACAGGCGTTGCTAGCAAATATGCCATCGCCCCTTTATCTACATGCCGTGCAATTAAATGTGTTGCAACTGTTACGCAAAAAATCGTTAAAATAATAATAAACAATAGACTATAATACTCGCCAGCTAAAAAATCCATTACGTTTTGAATCGGACTTTCCATGCCAACAATTTTTTTCACACTATCAGGCATAGCGCTTATTAATTCATTTAAACCTTTCGCTGATACCATTGAAGGGAAGATCCAAATTAACAACCATAAATATAAAGCTGCACCCGTAGCATAGCTCCAAATACTTTTTTGGGTTTCTTTCAAACTAGCTAAAAACAATTGCTTATTCATGCTTTACCCCTTCTTCCTTATCGTAATAATGCATAAATAAATGTTCTAAATCCATTGCTCTCGTTTGAAGTGCCGTTACATTATAGTTTGAAAGTATTTGTAAAACAGTTTGATAGTTTCCTTGTACGATAATCGAAGCTTCTCTACCTTTCACCGCTTCAAATTGCAAATTACATTGTGTAAGAGATTCAATCTCTTCCTCTGATGATACGGTTACATCTATCACTTGTCGTCTCATACTTTGTAAATCATGAATATTTTCAACCGTTACAAGGCGACCATCTTTAATAATCGCTACTCGGTCACATGTACGTTCAATTTCAGTAAAAATATGCGACGACATAAGAATTGTTTTCCCTCTTTGCTTTTCCTCTACTATTAAATCTATAAATACTTGCTGCATAAGTGGATCGAGTCCTGAAGTTGGTTCATCCAAAATTAACACTTCTGGATCATGCATAAAAGCAGCAACAATCCCTACTTTTTGCTTCATTCCTTTAGACATTTTTCGAATCGGTGTTTTCACATCGAATTGTAGACGTTCTATTAATTCATCTCGTTTTTTCGTATCCTTTAAACCACGCATTCCTTGCATTAACTTCAAAAACTCTAATCCGTTCATTCCTTCAATAAAAGAGATTTCTCCTGGTAGATAGCCAACTTCTCTTTGAATTTTCGCTGCTTCATTCCAACAATCCAATCCAAAAATTGTCGCTTTACCATCTGTCGGTTTTATAAACCCCATTAAATTACGAATTGTTGTGGATTTCCCGGCACCATTTGGTCCTAAGTAACCGAATACTTCCCCTTCTTTCACTTCAAATGTAATATGAAACAAACCTTTTCCATTTGAAAATTTTTTTGTGACATTTTGAACTGAAATCATAATTCCACCTCATTTTTTGAAATATTTAATATGTGATATTTCAAAATTATTGTACTCCTCATCTTTCATATTCGCAACAACTTTTTGAAATATTTATATGTCCATATTTCAAAATTATTGTTTTTCATTATTTTTTCTTGTATATTTTAATTGAGGTGATTGCATTGAACGGCTTTGAAAAAGTGAAAGAAAAGAAAAAACGTGCTATTAAAGAGGCAGCCTTCTTATTATTTTCAGAACGCGGATTTAATGAAGTGAAAATAGAACATATTGCAAAAGAAGCAAACGTTTCTCAAGTTACCATTTATAATCATTTCGGAAGTAAAGATGCGTTATTTCGAGAGCTTATACAAGAATTTATTATATCTGAATTTCAATATTATAAAGATCTTGCAGCGGAAAAATTACCTTTTCATGATATGATGCAAAAAATGATTGTAAGAAAAATGAATACTGGTGGGTTATTTCAGCCGGATATGTTACTACAAATGATGCAAAGAGATGAAGAGCTCCGAAAGTTTATTTATAGTTATCAAAACGAAAAAATCTTGCCTTGGTATTTAGAAATATTAGAACAAGCACAGCAAAAAAATGAAATTAACCCTCACCTTACTAAAGAAATGATGTTGCTATACATTCAAATGTTCACTAAATTAGGTGATGATTTCGGAGCACAACTTCTTGAAGGAGATCGTGAAAAACATATACAAGATATCGTTACGATGTTCTTTTATGGACTGTCCGTCCCAGAAAAATAATTGTATCTAAAGAACAAATAAAATCAACAAAAAGCCCTTTGATATTTAAATCTCAAGGGCTTTTTCATGTCAAATAAATGGCTAAAACTAACTTTATCTTAAAGAAGTGAAATGCTGCTTTATAGATAACACCTTATTATAGATTAACTCTTTTAGCATAACAGGCTGAATTGAGATAATCGTTTCACCGAAATTCAGAAAATAGTTCGAGATAAAATCAACTTCTTGTTTATTGAAATAGCCTGTTATAATATAATGTTCATTTTCTTTTTGTATCTTCATGGAAGGATAATTCTCTTTATCAAAAATGTCTTTTCCTCTTTGATTAACAATGACAATAAAATCAATTGCATCAGGTTTTCTGTGAAAAGTAGCAAGATAATTTAATAGTTCCTCAAGATTTTTTGGCTTCGTATTACTTGTTTCCACAATAGAAAGAATTTTATCACATCTAATTATTTGAACATTATTTGTCTCAAAATTAAAGATTTTAGCATACCACTGGCCAAATTTAGATTCTATTCGAATAAATTGTGCAATCAAGGCTTTCTCCACATCTTTTTTTAAATATGTTAAATGATAAACTCGCTCAGCAAAAATCCCCTGCAAAATTTCTTTTAAGAACGGACTAAAATTACTATGATTTGTTACTTCAAAAGAAAGCGTTCGTTCCATAATTGCAATATTTTTACGCACATTATCAGGTAAGACATGTTTAAATTTATTTTCAAGCGCAATACTTTCTATATTGAATGGTTTTGTCTTGTATCCATTTAATGTAAGAATTGAAAAGTATAATGCATACATTTCATCCACACTAAAATAAATTGGTGACAACACACTATTTTCTATAATTTTATAACTTCCATTTCTGCCTAGTTCAGAATATATTGGTACACCTATTTCTTCTAATGATTGAATATCTCGCAACGCGGTACTTTTAGAAATATCATATCTAACCATTAAATCTTTTAAATTAAAATATCTTTTATTATTTAAGAAAATAAGCATATCATTTATTCGTTCCGTTTTTTTCATATTTCCCTCCTCGAAAGGTGTCATGTATTGAAACCTTTTTAGTCTATATTATAATTATTAACTAATAAAGGAGTTATAAATTTATGACATTAGAAATAGCTATTTTTCTTTCAATGAATGGGCAAGCAAAGGAGGCAATTCATTTTTATATACGTAATTTAGAAGCCAAAAAGTTAATGGTTGTTACGTATGAAGAACTGGCGAAAAGAGATAGTTCTTTCAAAATTACAAGTGAAAATAAAGATCATATTGCTCACTCTGTTTTACAAATTGGGAATACAAAGCTAATGATAGCAGAAGATACAATGAATCCTAACAAAGGTTATAACGTTGGAAATAACATGTCACTTTGCATTCAAAGCGCTAATTTAGAAGAAATACAAAGATTTTATAATAATTTAATTTCCGATAAGAATGTGAAGGTAATCTCTCCACTAGAAAAAAATGTATTTAGTGAAGCATATGGTATTATTGAAGATCCTTACGGCATCCAAATCCAGTTAATGTATGATAAGCGATTAAACTAAATAATTTGTCATATTCCTAATAAAAAAGACACGAAATTCGTGTCTTTTTTATTTTACAGTGATAACTCTACCCGTTTCATTACTTTCAACCGCTAATTGAATTAGCTTAATTACTTCTAAACCTTCTTGTGCTGTTACAGGTGGTTTCTCACCATTTATAATGCTATCTCTTACACCTTTATAGTACATGTCATAACAGCCAACTTCTGATGGAATACGTACTAACTCTTCTTCTGTTTGTAGAGTAACAAAATTCTCTTCAGCGTCTACTCCATAACCGTTATCGCCTGGCTTCATTCCATTTTTTAATTGTTCTTCCTGTGAATCCATACCGTATTTCACGATAGAACCTTTATCTCCATGCAGTGTAAAATGTGGACCTGCCTTTTTCACATAACTGCTACTACGTAAAATGACACGTTTAACTCCGTAGTGAAGTACTATGTGGAAATAATCATCCACCTCTGCACCTGGTCGTTGTTTGATTAGATCTGCACTTATCGCATTTGGTTTCCCAAATAATGATAATGCTTGGTCAATTAAATGCGATCCTAAATCATATAATATTCCTGATCCTGGTAAGTTCTTTTCTCTCCAGCGATCACGTACATGTGGACGGAAACGATCAAAATGCGCTTCATATGCGTATAGGTTACCTATTCTATTTTCTTCTAATAATTTCTTAATTGTTAAGAAATCATTATCAAAACGACGATTATGATATACACTTAATACGACATTATGCTGCTCTGCTAATGAAATAAGCTCTTCTCCTTCTTCAATTGAAACAACAAATGGTTTCTCTACAACAACATGCTTACCGTTTAATATTGCTTCTTTTACATATGGAAAATGAGTTGTATTTGGTGAAGTAATGACGACTAATTCAATATCAGCTCGCTTCACCAATTCATCAATTGTACTAACGACGTTAGCATTCGGTAATGTTTCTTTTACTACCTCTTCTTTTGAAGATAATACGGCACGAATATCATATTCTTCTATCGTTTGTAATAATGGGATATGAAATGTTGTACTAGAAAATCCAAAACCTACAATCCCTACACCTATTTTTTTCATGTTGCCCCTCCATTTATCCGGCTATTTGCGGACAGTAAGATCCCCACTGATTAGAATTCCACTTTATGAGAACGATTTCATTCAGTTATTATAACAAGATTATTATTATTTACATAATAAATTGCCTAGAAAAAAGCATCTTGCCATTATTCATGGCAAGATGCTTTTTTTATTCCGGTCGTTTTTTCGTCCACGTTTCAATAACTTCACCAGTATCGTTAACATCTAGCACTAAACTACCGTTACTATACCGATCCTTATTTCGATACGCTTTCGGATCAATTTCTTCTACGATATGTTTCTCTGTCTTCATGTAAACTAGTTCATCGTCTCTAACGATTTCAATACCGACAATGCGGTATGGATTACGTTTTAACTCTTTGAAAATAACAAGACCTCGCTTCGCTCTCGTTGATTTCTCAATTTCTGATGCTTTTAGGCGTTTTACAGCACCACGCTGCGTTACGAGAATAAGTTGATCTTTGTCACCATTTAATGGTTTACCAGAAGCGACATAATCATCTTCTTTTAAATTAATTGCTTTCACACCAGCGGCTCTTACACCGACTGGACTTACTTCATCTTCATGGAAAATAAGTGCATATGCACCGTGTGTAGCAAGAACGATATCACTCGTTCCATCTGTCGCAAATATATCAACAACTTCATCATCTTTTTTCAAGTTTACAGCAACGAACGCTCTTGAGTAACGCTGTACTTTATATTGGTTTAATTCTGTCTTCTTAATCATACCATTCTTTGTTACAAATACGATAAATCGCTTTTCTTCCTCAAAGTTCGGTACGACAGTTGCCCAAATAATGGTTTCATCCCGGTCGAGTGAAACGATATTAGCAACGTGCTGACCTAAATCTTTCCAACGAATATCTGGCATTTCGTATACTGGCAAATATATATAGTTTCCTTTATTCGTAAATAAGAGGACTGTCTCTGTCGTATTCGTATCGAATCGTTCAAGTAAGATGTCACCCTCTTTCATACCGAAGTCTTTGCCGTTTGAGGCATTATGTGAGCGCCATCCAGTACGTTTCACATATCCTTCTTTCGTTACAGTAACGATGACATCTTCTTGTGGGATCATCACTTCTACATCGATTTTAATTTCCTCGATTTGATCTTCAATAATTGCACGTCGATCATCACTATATGTTTTCTTAACTCTCTTTAAATCTGTTTTAATGACTTGAAGTAATCTTTTTTCACTTTGTAAAATTGCCTGTAACTCAATAATTTTCTTATTAAGCTCATCTGCCTCTTGTTGTAGTGCTGTAATATCTGTATTCGTTAAACGATATAATTGCAAGGATACAATTGCTTCCGCTTGCGCTTCTGTAAATCCAAATTTCGCACTTAAATTATCTTTTGCATTACGCTTATCTTTTGAAGCTCGAATCGTTTCAATAACTTGGTCTAAAATCGATAATGCTTTCTTTAAACCTTCTACAATATGTTGACGATTTTCTGCTTTTCTTAATTCATATTGTGAACGTCTCGTAACAACTTCTTTTTGATGCCCAATATATGCATCTAAAATTTTCGGTAATGTCATAAGCGTTGGACGACGATTATTAATCGCTACCATATTAAAGTTATATGGTATTTGCAAATCTGTATTTTTATATAAATAATTTAAAATACCTTCAGAATTTGCTTCTTTTTTTAATTCTACGACAATACGAAGACCTGTACGATCTGTCTCATCACGCACTTCAGCAATGCCATCTAATTTTTTATCTAGACGTAACTCATCCATTTTCTTAACAAGGTTTGCTTTATTTACTTCGTATGGAATTTCAGTAATTACGATTTGCTGTTTCCCACCACGAACCGTTTCAACTTCTGCTTTCCCGCGAATAATAATTTTACCTTTACCTGTTTCATACGCCTTT
Organism: Bacillus cereus group sp. BfR-BA-01381; assembly: GCF_022663555.1. Taxonomy (NCBI): domain Bacteria; kingdom Bacillati; phylum Bacillota; class Bacilli; order Caryophanales; family Bacillaceae; genus Bacillus; species Bacillus cereus group sp. BfR-BA-01381. The sequence goes on along the minus strand of NZ_JAKUFR010000074.1, from coordinate 4,719 downwards.
TTAATACCATCAATCCCTTGAATAATACCACCTGTTGGGAAATCAGGTCCTTTCATAACTGTTAATAAATCATCAACAGTACTATTCGGTTTATCAATACGCATCATTGTAGCGTCAATAACTTCTCCAAGATGATGCGGAGGAATTTCTGTTGCATAACCAGCGGAAATCCCTGTAGATCCGTTCACTAATAAGTTCGGGAACGCTGCTGGTAAAACAACCGGTTCTTCACTCGTATCATCAAAGTTGGATACGAATTCTACTGTTTCTTTATCAAGATCACGTAATAACTCAGATGCAATTGGTGATAATCGGGCTTCCGTATAACGCATTGCTGCTGCTGGATCCCCGTCAACACTACCGTTATTACCATGCATCTCAACTAAAACATTACGTACTTTCCAAGTTTGGCTTAAACGTACCATCGCCTCATATACAGAGGAATCACCATGCGGATGATAATTACCAATAACGTTACCAACTGTTTTAGCTGACTTACGGAATGCTTTATCGTGTACGTTTCCTTCTACATACATAGAATATAAAATACGTCTTTGTACTGGTTTTAAGCCATCACGAGCATCTGGAAGCGCGCGATCTTGAATAATATATTTACTATAACGTGCAAAGCGATCACCTAACACGTCTTCAAGCGGGAGGTCATGAAACTTCTCTGCTTGCATGTTATTCCACCTCCGTCTCCATAATCATTTCATTTTCTAAAATATTTCCTTCTTCTTGCATACCAAACTGTACATTGCGCTCAATCCATTTACGACGCGGTTCTACTTTATCACCCATTAATGTTGTAACGCGGCGCTCTGCCCTCGCTGCATCATCAATTTTCACGCGAATTAATGTACGCGTTTCAGGATTCATCGTTGTTTCCCATAATTGATCCGCATTCATTTCGCCAAGTCCTTTATAACGCTGTAACATGTAACCTTTTCCAACTTTTTTCGTTACTTCATCTAATTCATCATCTGACCATGCATATTCAATTACTTCACTTTTTCCTTTTCCTTTACTTACTTTGTATAAAGGAGGAAGTGCGATAAACACTTTACCAGCTTCAATAAGTGGTTTCATATATCTGTAGAAGAATGTTAATAACAATACTTGAATATGCGCCCCGTCTGTATCAGCATCGGTCATAATGACAACTTTATCGTAGTTAATATCTTCCACATCGAATTCATTGCCTACACCGCCGCCAATTGCATAAATGATTGTATTAATCTCTTCATTTTTGAAGATATCAGCAAGCTTTGCTTTTTCTGTATTAATTACTTTACCACGCAATGGTAATACCGCTTGGAAACGTCGATCTCGTCCTTGTTTCGCAGAACCACCGGCAGAGTCACCCTCTACTAGGTACAGTTCATTTTTCTGCGGGTTACGTGATTGTGCAGGTGTTAACTTACCACTTAATGTACCTTCTGATTTCTTTTTCTTTTTACCAGTACGCGCTTCCTCTCTCGCTTTACGAGCGGCTTCACGCGCTTGTGCTGCTTTAATTGCTTTTCTCACAAGAAGTGTAGCTACGTCCGGGTTTTCTTCTAAAAAGTAAGCTAAATGCTCTGATACAATGGCATCAATTGAAGACCGAGCTTCACTTGTACCTAGTTTCCCCTTCGTTTGTCCTTCAAACTGAAGTACTTCTTCTGGTACACGTACAGAAACGATAGCCGCTACACCTTCACGAATATCTGTACCTTCTAAGTTTTTATCTTTTTCTTTTAATAGCGAAACTTTACGAGCATACTCATTAAACACACGTGTCATTGCTGTCTTAAATCCAGCTTCATGTGTTCCACCATCTTTTGTACGTACGTTATTTACAAACGATAGAATATTTTCTGAGTAGCCATCGTTAAATTGAAATGCTAGCTCTGCCTCAATTCCATTTTGTTCACCAGAGAAATATACAACTGGATGAATCGAATCTTTCTCTTCGTTTAAGTATGAAACGAAAGCTTCAATTCCTGTTTCATAATGAAACACATCTTCTAAATCATTTCGTTCATCTTTTATTGAGATTTTCATCCCTTTTAATAAAAATGCAGATTCGCGTAATCTTTCACATAAAGTTTCATAGTTATAATTTGTTGTACTGAAAATTGTTGTATCTGGTTTAAAATGCATTGTCGTACCAGATTCTTTTGTCTTTCCGATTTTTTCAAGCGTCGTTACAGGAACACCACCATTTTCAAAGCGTTGTTCATAAATATTTCCGTCACGCTTAATCGTTACGACTAACCATTCTGATAAGGCGTTTACAACTGATGCCCCAACACCGTGTAAACCACCGCTTGTTTTATAGCCACCTTGACCAAACTTACCGCCTGCATGAAGTACAGTTAAAATAACTTCAGGTGTCGGTTTCCCAAGTTTATGCATTCCCGTAGGCATTCCTCGCCCTTTATCAATAACGCTAATACTATTATCTTTATGTATTACGACAGAAATTTCGTCGCCAAATCCCGCTAACGCTTCATCAACGGAGTTATCTACTATTTCGTATACTAAATGATGCAATCCACGGCTGTCCGTGCTCCCGATATACATACCCGGGCGTTTTCGAACGGCTTCAAGTCCTTCTAACACTTGAATCGCATCTTCATTATATTGGAACTGATGCTTCGCCAAACTCCTTGCCCCTTTCCTAATCCAAAATCAGAACATATGTTTCTATTATAGAATAACGCCTCGACTATAGTTTTGGCAAGTTATCTTATCTCTTTTATATACCATTTTCAATAGAAAAATCCTTGTTTTTTCACAAGGATTCCTCTAGGCTACTATTTCAGAAAAATAATCGTTTGTCAACGAGAAATGGATATGTATGCCAAGATTACATATTCCAAACCTTTATTATGATCCAAATGATCAAGATCCAAAACGGGATTACAAGTAACAATCCCCAAAAACAGCCTTTAAAAAATCTCATGATGAACACCTCGTTCATCGGCCCTACTTATCTATAATAAGGGCTGAAGCAATCTTTCTAACTTTACAATCTATACTATTTTGTCATTGCATGTTCTACTTTTATGCAACGATCCATTATTACAGTATAGTCTTTTTCTTTTAAAAGTTGATATGTATCTTCATCTTGTACTCCTAATTGTGCCCAAAAAACATCTGCATCAATCTCCACAAATTCTTTTGCAACATCCATTAAAAATTCTGAACGGCGGAATACATTTACAATGTCAACATGTTCCTTAATATCTTTTAGTGAAGCAACTGCTTTCTCTCCTAGCACCTCATCTACTGTTGGGTTTACTGGAATAATGCGGTATCCAGCATCTTGCATTGCTTTTGAAACCATATACGATGTACGTTCTGGCTTATCCGATAAACCAACAACCGCAATTGTTTTGCTTTTCTTTAATACTTCACCAATTTCCGTACGAGTTGGGTTTTCAATCATCATAATTAATCCCTCCTATTCCTTTAGTATAGCCGATAAAGAAAGTCTCTTTCAACATGAAAGAGACTTTCTTTTATTCCGATTATTGATTCTTTGTAGCTGAGTTATCTGCTAAAGTAGCTGTTTTCGTCATTTTTTGACCGTTACGATAGAATGTAACTTCTACTTTCTCACCTACTTTTTTCTTTTCATATAAATATTTACGGAATTGAAGTGAGTTTTCTACTTTTTGATTATCTAATGCTACTACAATATCATATTGCTCTAAACCAGCTTTTTCTGCCGGTGATATTGGATAAATTTTACCTAATACAACGCCATTTGTTACTTCTTTTGGCACTTTTAATTGATTTACTGCATAAGCTTGCACATCTTCTAATGAAACGACACCTACTCCAAGAGCTGGACGTTTCACTACGCCGTCTTTTTCAAGTGATTCAATAACTGGCTTTGCGATATTAATTGGAATAGCAAATCCAATTCCTTCAACTTCTTGTTGTGCAATTTTACTTGAATTAATCCCAATTATTTCACCATTTTGGTTAAATAATGCACCCCCACTATTACCTGGGTTAATTGCTGCATCTGTTTGAATAACTTGAGCATTCCAATCCGCGCGTTTATCGCCATCGATATCTACTGGAATTTCACGTTCTTTACTACTAATAATACCTTCCGTTACACTTCCATCAAACCCTAGTGGATTACCGATTGCAATTGCTTTTTCACCCGCACGGATTTTACTTGAATCACCTAAAGTGGCAACTTTATTTACGTTAGATCCATCAATTTCTACAACAGCTAAATCTAACCAAGGATCTTTCCCTACAAGTTTTGCATCTACTTTTTTGCCATCACTTAATTTTACAGCAAGTTTATTTGCTCCATCTACTACATGGTTGTTTGTTACAATATACGCTTTATTTCCTGCTTTTTTATAAATAACACCGGATCCTGAACCAGCTTGCTGTTCTTGACCTGTCGGTTGCATTGCAAATGGATCAATACTTTGTTGCATATTAATAACACCTACAACAACATCTTTCGCACCTTCAATCATACCAGGTAAATCCGTTTCATTTTTTGCCTTATTGACAACAGGAACTACAGTACCTTCAACTTTTGAATCCGAACTGAATGATGATACAGCCGCTCCATTATTTTGAGCCCATGGCATATATGGTGCCGCAAAACTAATTGTGACAGCCCCAACTACAGCTCCGACTAAACCTGTGAAAAAATAACCTTTTTTACTGCCTGATTTTCTCACTTCTCTCGTTTCA
>NZ_JAKUFR010000073.1:0-25391 GCF_022663555.1 Bacillus cereus group sp. BfR-BA-01381 | reverse complement strand
ATATAGACTTTGTAAAAGTTGTATATTTTTAATAAAAGGTACCTCTGAAGAGATACCTTTTATTTCCACTCTATTGTACACCATACTGAATATAACTTGAATCGTAGTATATCCATTGATTTGTCCCTAAGCAAAGCCATCCATCTTGCTTACTCCATACTCGATACGATTCACCATGATATAATTGTCTTATAACATTTCCATTTAATGATGGAGCATCACGTAGATTTACATTATCACCAGTAATAGTCGCCACATAATTTTTATACTGAATATAACTCGAATCATTATATACCCACTGATTTGTCCCTAAACAAAGCCAACCACCCTGTTCTCCCCAAACTTCATATGCTTCGCCACGATTCAATTGGCGAATTACACTAGACTGTAAAGATGGTCCACTTCTCAAATTCACATTATCTCCATTAATTATAGCAACTCCGTACACTGGAGTTGCACTATTAAGCGGGGAAACATTACCTCCACCACTTGCTCCATTCCCTTGTAAAGCTTCTAATGAAACTGCAGCTGATACATCACAATTTCCTACGCCTGAAATTTGTCCAGAATCTGTGTATTGCCATGCTGTCCACTCTGTCCATCCACCAGCATCAGCAGGCGGTGTACTCGAGTATCTAGCAATCCAAAGCGGAATATCACTTAATCCGCTAATTCCGAACTCATTAATATACCAAACTCCTGTATATAACATTACATCTTTTCCAGTAGCCTGTTTCACATAATTTATGAAGCTTCTTGCCCAATTCGATATAGCGTTACCAGTTAAATTACTGTTGCTCGGATCTGTTGGTGATTCTAAATCCAGAACTGGCATTAAGTCTGTGTGGTTACTTTGTAATATACTCACAAAATATTTCGCCTCTGAAATTGCATCATTTTGTTCTGGGCGTGCAAAATGGTATGCACCAATTAATACATTCGCATTTCGTGCTGCTTGTACATTCTTAGTAAAAGTAGGATCAATGTAATTTACACCTTCTGTCGCTTTTGCATACGCCGCTGAAATACCGGATCCCTTCACTGCATTCCAATCAATATTCCCTTCCCAATGGGACACATCAATAAACGTAATATTTGAACTAGATCTATCTTGCATATAAAAGCTCCTATCAATTTTTTCATTTCGTATACATACAATATGTACAACTTTATTAAAGGGTGACGACGTTTATACTATAGACATAAAGAGCAAACATATTTTATAAACAAAGTAAAAAAGCCTTGTAATTACAAGGCCTTTTGTAAACTTCCTTTATTTTGTAGTAAATACATATTATAATACAACCCTTGTTCACTCAGTAATTCTTGATGTGTCCCTCTTTCTACTATCTCTCCATCATGCATAACAAAAATTTGATCTGCATCTTGTATGGTAGATAATCTGTGTGCAATTGCTATCGTCGTCCGTCCTTTTCGCATTTGCTGTAACGCTGTTTGGATTGCATCTTCAGTTTCTGTATCAATATTTGCTGTTGCTTCATCCAATACTAACACTTTCGGATTCGTTGCTATCGTTCTAGCAAAAGCAATTAATTGTCGTTGACCACTAGAAAATGCAGCTCCTCTTTCTACTACTTCCGTTTCATACTGCTCTGGTAACTTTTCAATAAACGTATTCGCTTGCACAAATTGTGCTGCTTCTTTTACTTCTTCATCCGTAATTTCTTCATTATACATGCGAATATTTTGTTTTACATTTCCCGCAAATAAAAATGCATCTTGCAATACAAGTCCTATTTTCTTTCTAATTTCTTGTTCTTCAAATTTATCTAACTCTACACCATCTATTACAATATTTCCGGACTTAATATTATAGAATCTCAGTAATAAATTCATAATGGTACTCTTTCCGCTACCAGTGTGCCCAACGAAAGCAACCGTTTGCCCTTGTTTCACGTGAAAAGATACATTTTTTAAAACATTACGTTTTCCATCATACGAAAAAGTAACATTTTTAAATTCAATATCTCCATTAATAACTTGAGGATTTCCATCCCCTTTTTGAACTGGCGCTAAATCTTTCTCATCCATTAAATGAAATACACGTGATGATGAAACCAGTGCCTGTTGGAAAAATGATAATTTCATCATCATCTCATTTACAGGCTGGAAGAAACGATGTATATAGTTAACAAACGCATATAAAACGCCTACTTCAACAGGACTCTTCAAAGCATCAATTCCAAATAAACCAAGTACTAACGCAATAGCTACAATATGAACTAAATCCGTTGCTGGACGTAAAAGCAATGCATCTAACTTTAATGTACGTCGCCCTGCACTATAATGTTTATTATTCACTTCTTCAAACTCTTTTCTCATGCGCTTTTCTTGTCTGAACACTTGAACAATATTCATCCCTTGAATGGACTCGTTTAACTTTGCATTTAACACACTTAATTGATTACGGACTTCTAAATAAAAAGCTGCACTTTTCCGGCGGTATAGCACCATAATCGCAAACATAATCGGAATTAATACGAGAGAAAATAGCGCTAATTTTACATTTAATAAAAACATCGCTACTAAAATCCCTACTAAAAATACGATATTTTTAACAAATGTTGATAATACACTGACATAAAAATCTTTAATTGCTTCTGTATCATTCGTTATGCGCGATACGAGCGTACCAATCGGCGTACGATCAAAGAAACTTAATGACAACTTTTGAACATGCTCATATACTTCAACACGCATATCTTGAACAATTTTAAAAGCGATATTTTGAAAATATAACAAGTCTAAATAAGTAAATAATACTTTTAATAAGTGAGCAACAATATACAATACAAATAGAGTAACAAGTGCTGATTGATCAAAGTTACGTGGTACTAAGTGTTCATCAAGAAATTGTTTAATTAAAAACGGACCCATCATTTCTGTTATAGTTGCACCAACTAGAAATAAAAATGCTAATGCTAATAGTCCTTTATATGGCTTCATATAAGACAATAATCTTCTTAAATCGCTCTGTTTTTTCGCAGCCATCATACGCCTCCTTTCTCGACTAATGCTTCTAACTGCTGGCTCTCATACATTTCTTTATACCAACCATGTTCCTTCATTAGTTGTTCATGTGTACCTCGTTGCACAATTCTGCCCTCATCCACAACAAGAATGAGATTGGCATGCTGAATTGCACTTAAACGATGGGCAGTAATAATTGTCGTTTTCCCTGCTCTTTCCCTCTTTAAAGCATTTAAAATTGTTTCTTCTGTTTTTGCATCTACTGCTGATAAACAATCATCCAAAATTAAAATTTCAGCATTTGTTAATAAAGCACGAGCAATAGAGATTCGCTGCTTTTGACCACCAGATAATGAAACGCCTCTTTCTCCTACTACTGTTTCATATCCTTCTGAAAATTGGAGGATGTCATTATGAATACAAGCAATCTCTGCAGCTTGGGTAATTTCATTATACGTAGCATCCGCCTTTCCAAAGGCAATATTCTCACCAATACTTGCTGAAAACAAAAAATGATCTTGCGGCACGTATGAAATGGCAGAACGGACACCATGAAGTGTTATATCTCGAATATCTCGCTCCCCAATTTTTAATTCACCATTAAAGTGATCATACTCACGGATTAAACATTTTAATAAAGTCGTTTTCCCTGCGCCTGTACGTCCTACAACTCCTAGCGTTTCGCCCTTCTTCAAATCAAAGTGAATATCGTTTAAATGTAACAATTCATTTTTCTTATACGAAAATGAATCAACGGCAAACGAAACATTACCGCTCGCTATTGTATGTACAGCATTTTCGCTATTTACTACATCTGATTTTTGTGAAAGAATTTTTTCTACACGGTCATATGAAGCACGCCCACGCTCCATAATATTGAATAACCATCCAAACGCTAACATTGGCCAAACGAGGGTACCTAAATATGTCGTAAATGTAACGAGATCACCTACTGTTAATTCACCTCTTACAACTAATACCGATCCGTAACATACTGCAATTAAAAAAGAAAAACCTACGATAAGAGCGATTGTTGGATCAAATAACGAATCAATACGTGCAACTAACATATTTTTATGTACGACATCTTCTGATTTTTTTCGGAACGCTTGTAAATCTTCTTTTTCTTGTCCAAGCGATCGAATTACCTTCATTCCACTCATACTCTCTTGCACTTTATCATTGATTTCCGAAAACGATTGCTGTGCTTTATGAAACCTTTTATGTAATAAAGTGCCGTAATAATTTGTCGATATTGCTACAATCGGCATTGGAATTAAGCTTAACAATGTTAACTTCCAACTAATTGTAAAACCCATCGCTACGAGTACACATCCCCCAACAGCCAATGAATCAACAAGTGTTAAAACACCCGCCCCAGCCGTTTGCTGAATTGCTTGAATATCATTGGTCGCGTGCGCCATTAAATCACCTGTTCGATTTGACTGATAGAAAGATGGACTCATCTTTGTAAAATGTTCATACAAATTTTTCCGTAATTGGCGAGCTAACTTTAATGAAGACCCAAAAATCATAATACGCCACACGTAACGTAATATGTACATCGTAATACCTACGAGTACTAAGAGTACAACCCATTTTAGTAACTTATCAGTCGTTAATGTTCCATCGTTAATTTCATCTACAACAATCCCAATCACTTTTGGTGCTACAAGTTCTAAAAGTGCAACGCCAAATAATAAAATAATTCCGGTTATGTACGCTCGTTTTTCTTGTTTAAAAAACCACGCTAAACTCATAAACACTTTCATATTTTTCCCCCTCCCTTAAAATGAGCGATGTTTTCAGTTTACCAAAAATACAGAATTTTTAAAAGTTTTAAACTCTGTCTATATCAAAAAGAAAAGACACTCTTAGCGAGTGTCTTTTAGCGCTTATTTCATTTGTTGCTTGTTCATCGCGCTCATCATTTGATTGATTTTCTTTTGGGAAGGTTTTTGTCCCATTTGCATCATCATCATTTTTAACATTTGTTCGTTAATTGGTGGATTTTTTTGTAAGTAATTCATCATGTATTTGCGGGCAATGAAAAATCCTAACGCCACGCCTGCTACTAGTGCTACTACGCCCACTAGAATACCTAACCAAATTGGCATATATTTTCCTCCTTCATGTTGTCTACCTTACAGTGTACTAAAACCTTTTCAATAAGACAAGATACAATTCGACATTTTTTACACATATGTTCGTACTTGTTTTAGAGGATTCAGCCATCCGTACTTTGTATTTTCATAATCCATAGCTAAAAATGTTAATTCACACTTCCGAAGCACCTCAAAGAAAGTCGTTTCCATAGAAACATTTCCAGAGGTATTCATGCGAATATAGTGTGGTTTCACCATTATTTCGCCATATTCTGCCCCTGTATAAAGTGTATGTGTATGATGTGTTCGATCATATTTACCAAGAACGCGCAAAGCTTGTTCTAATTTATGATGAATTTTCATTACTTGTAATGGCATCGTTATATACATCATTTGTTTATATAGCACTTTTTTCTCCGAAAGGGACCCAGATTCTGAAAATCGAGCAAATAAATCAAAAAACAAATATTCACGACCAAAGTAAGCTTTCGCAATATCCTCTTGAATTAAATACAATTCATACGTTTTCATCTTTCGCCTCCCAATCTGGACAACCTTTTCTCTTCATTATATAGAAGAAATTTTGCAATGATTGTCTGACTGCGGAGAGAGAAAAAACTTTTTCTGTCGAAAAAACTCATTTACATAGAAAAACCTCTCCATGCCGGAGAGATTTTTCTAAAATCATTAAAGCATTTCTTTTACTTTACGAACAACGTTCTCTACAGTAAATCCATACTCTTCCATAATCTTCTCACCAGGAGCAGAAGCACCGAATGTATCGATACCTAACACATCTCCTTCAAGACCTACGTAACGGTGCCATCCGAATGTAGCACCCATTTCGATTGCGAAACGTTTTGTTACTGCTTTTGGTAATACAGATTCTTTGTACTCAGCAGTTTGAGCTTCAAAGCGATCCATAGATGGCATGCTGACAACAGATGCGTCAACACCGTCTACTGCTAATGCTTTTTGAGCCTCAACAGCTAGACTTACTTCTGATCCAGTTGCAAGTAAGATTACATCAGCTGTTTCTTTCTTGCTTGCAGAAACTACATATGCACCTTTTGCTACTTTTTCATACGTATCGTCTTTTGCACCTTCTAATGTTGGAAGATCTTGACGAGTTAATACTAAAGCAGTTGGTTTGTTTGTAGATTCTAGAGCTAATCTCCAAGCCGCAACAGACTCGTTACCGTCAGCTGGACGAATAACAGATACATTTGGCATTGCACGTAGCGCCGCTAATTGCTCGATTGGTTCATGTGTTGGACCATCTTCACCAACAGCGATACTGTCGTGTGTGAATACATACGTTACAGGCAATTGCATTAATGCTGCAAGACGAATTGCTGGACGTAAGTAGTCAGAGAATACGAAGAACGTACCACCGTAAGTTTTTAAACCACCATGTAGTGCAATACCGTTCATTGCTGCACCCATTGCGAACTCACGTACACCGTACCAAATGTTCTTACCGCTGTAATCATCTCTTGTAAAGTCTTTTTCGTTATTCATGTATGTTTTGTTAGAACCAGCAAGGTCAGCTGATCCACCGAAGAATGATGGTACAGATTCTGCAATTGCATTAATTACAGCACCAGAAGAATTACGAGTTGCTGCTTTTGATCCTAATTCATAAGTTGGTAAGTTTTGCTCCCAACCTTCTGGAAGTTGACCGTTCATTGCTGCTTGGAATTCGTTTGCTAATTCTGGGTATGCTTGTGCATATTCACCTAGCATAGTGTTCCACTCTGCTTGCGCAGTTTCACCAACATCTTGTACTGTTTTACGGAAGTTGTCGTATACTTCTTCTGCTACGTGGAAGTCTTGCTCAGCAGTCCAAGCATATGCTTCTTTCGTTAATTTTGTTTCTTCTACACCTAGTGGAGAACCATGTGAAGCTGATTTTCCTGATTTGTTTGGAGAACCGAAACCAATTGTCGTTCTTACTTCAATTAGCGTTGGGCGTTTTTCGTCAGCTTTCGCTTCTTCGATTGCTTTTGCGATAGCTTCAATATCGTTTCCATCCTCAACACGGATTACTTGCCATCCGTATGCTTTGTAACGATCTTCTACACTTTCAGAGAATGAACGATTTAAATCGCCATCTAATGAAATATCGTTTGAATCGTAAAGCACAACAAGGCGACCTAATTGTAAATGAGCAGCTAATGAAGATGCTTCAGCAGAAACGCCTTCCATTAAATCTCCATCACCACAAATAGCGTATGTATAATGATCTACTACATTATACGCATCACGGTTATATTTAGCAGCTAAATGTCTTTCAGCCATTGCCATACCTACAGCAGTTGAAATACCTTGTCCAAGTGGACCAGTAGTTGCATCTACACCAGGTGTATGACCGTACTCAGGATGTCCTGGAGTTTTGCTTCCCCATTGACGGAAGTTCTTTAAGTCATCCATTGTTACATCATAACCAGATAGGTGAAGTAGGCTGTATAATAACATTGAACCATGACCTGCAGATAATACGAAACGATCACGGTTAAACCACGTTGGGTTATTTGGATTGTGTTTCATAAATTGAGTCCATAATGTATAAGCCATTGGTGCTGCACCCATTGGCATTCCTGGGTGACCAGAGTTTGCTTTTTCAATCGCATCGATGGATAATGTGCGAATCGTGTTGATAGAAAGTTGTTCGATTGAATGTGACATGCTATTCTTCCCTTCGCTTATATTAGTAAACGTTTTATACATTTATATGATAGCTTCCCACGCAAGATTATACAACATGTATCGACAAATATGTTGATGTTTTTTTGATTTTTTATAAAAAAATCAATGTTTCCGGGAATGTATGGGTATTCAATATGACATACTTTTTCATTATTTTTATTTTAAAAAGAAAGGGAATTATCTGTATATTTATACAGATATAAAAAATCCTTCTATACTAACTTTTTTAGCCCACCTTTAAAAATACAAAAAAGCATCTAAATTCGATGCTTTTCAAATCAGTTAAACAATCCGTTTCCGAATCGAACTTGAAATAAAATCAATGATAATAACCATTAAAATGATGCCTAATAAAATAATTCCTACACGAGACCAATTGCGTGAACTCAGTGCAAAAATTAGAGGTGTGCCAATTCCCCCTGCTCCAATAACACCTAAAATGGCAGCGGATCGTACATTAATTTCGAACCTGTATAACGTATACGATAGAAAATCTGGTAATACTTGTGGCAATACTGCATACCAAAGTATTTGAAAACGATTCGCACCTGTTGCTATTAACGCTTCCGTCGGTCCTTTATCTATATTTTCAATTCCTTCTGAATATAATTTCCCTAACATTCCAATAGAGTGTAACCCTAAAGCTAGAACGCCGGCAAAAGAACCTGGTCCAACAGCTTTTATAAACAAAAGAGCCATAACTAATTCAGGAAATGTACGGACAAAACTAAGTACAAACTTCCCAGTTCCCGAAGTTAATTTTCCACTACTCATATTCGTCGCCGCCCAAAAAGCGCATGGAACAGATAAAAAGGCAGAAATAAATGTACCTAATATCGCAATTGCCAACGTATCAATTAAACCATGTAATAAATCTTCACCATCTGGCAAAGATACATACGACCAATCTGGATTCAATACACCTGTCATAATTGCTTTTGTAATTTCTCCCGCCGTATCTTTGATTCCCTCTAGCGGTACTCCTGAAAAAGCCCATACATAAACAAATGTAAGTGCTATGAAAATAATCCAGCGATACATACTCGGTTTCTTTGGTTTTGGTACGATTAACGTCGTTTTACTCATTATAATTTCTCCCGCAACAATGTACTTACATAATCAATTAACAATACAACAACAAGAGTATAGATAATAATAGATGCAGTTTGTTCATATTGTAAAAATCCAAGTGTACGATCATAATATAATCCGATACCGCCAGCTCCTACTAAACCTAAAACAGCTGCTGCACGTACGTTTACCTCAAATGTATAAAGAACATAGGAGACAAAATGCGCTTTCACTTGCGGAATTACCCCATAAACAATCCATTGCACCTTATTTGCTCCTACTGCTGTCATCGCTTCTAATGGACCTGGATCAATCGATTCAATTGACTCATACAACAATTTCGCCACGAGCCCAATTGAGAAAAACGTCAGAGCTAAAATGCCTGGAAGTGGTCCTATTCCAAAAATAGCTACGAAAATTGCCGCTAATAATAGATCTGGTATCGTTCGGATAAAATTTAAAATCAATCGAGCTGGACTGTACAAAAATGCACTAGTAAACACATTGCTTGCCGCAAACAGTGCCAGTGGAATAGCTAAAATTGCTCCTAAAGTCGTCCCGATAATCGCCATACGTATTGTATCTAACATTGCTGTTGTAATAACTTGAAAATAACTCCAATCTGGCGGCACCATCTCTTTTAACAAATCCACCATATTAGGAAAACCAACTACTAGTTTTGAAAATGATGCGTCGACCTGTATACTACTTCCCCACAACAGTAAAATGACTAGGATTAACGTTAACATATGTTTTAACTTACTCGGCGGCTTCGGTATCGATTTCGAATAAATCGTCACGTCATTCATTTAACTGCCACCTCTAACAATTCACTTTTCTGCGCTACATCACCATAAATTTCAGCAAATTTTTCATCCGTTGCCTCTTCTACTAGGCCATCAAAAACAATTTCGCCTGCATGTAATCCAATAATGCGTGTCGCATATTGCCTAGCTAAATCGATAGAATGTAAGTTTACAATTGTTGTAATTCCAAAATCTTCATTAATTTTTTTCAAATCATCTAATACTTGCTTTGTTGTTAGCGGATCTAACGATGCAACAGGTTCATCTGCTAATATGATTTTTGCTTCTTGCGCCAACGCTCTAGCAATTGATACACGTTGTTGTTGTCCTCCTGATAATTCATCAGCCCGCGCATATGCTTTTTCTAAAATATTTACCCTTTTTAACGATTGAAAGGCAAGCTCCAAATCTTCTTTCGGAAATAGGCCTAACGTTGTACGTAATGTCGAATGATACCCGACACGGCCAGCTAATACGTTCTTTAATACCGTTGATCGCTTTACAAGATTAAAACTTTGAAAAATCATACCAATATCCCGGCGCATACGGCGTAATCCTTTTCCTTTTGCAGCAGTAATTGACTCACCTTCAATCATGATTTCGCCTTCTGTAATCTCATGAAGACGATTTACCGATCTTAAAAGTGTAGACTTTCCAGCTCCGGACAGCCCTACCATTACAACAAATTCACCTTTTTGAATTTTCAAGTTTATATGATTCAATCCTTTTGTACCATTTGGATACACTTTGGAAACATTTCGAAACTCTATCACACATCTTACCTACCTTCTATGAATTCAAAACGGCAAACTAACTACAAACATACCTTTCCAGCTAGCTGCCATTTCCATATGTATTATTGCGTTTTTACTTTCTTCCCATAGTCACGAACGATATCAAATTTACTATCATCAGATTTAACATATCCTTCATGTGAATATACTTCTTTAATGATTTTGTGACCTTCCTCATTCTTTCCAATTTCAATGAAAGCATCCTGTAATTTTTTGCTCCACTCTTCATCTAAATCAGAACGTACCGAAATCGTATCGTTTGGAATTTTCTCCGTAAATTTCACTATTTTCGTTTGATCGAATATATTCGGATAATCTTTTTTTACAATATTACGAGCATCTTGGAATACAACAGCTGCGTCTACATCACCATTTAAAAGAGCAATAAGCGACTGATCGTGACCTTTTAATGTAACAGGTTTCACATCTTTTAACGGATCAACGCCCTCTTTTAATAGTACAGCCGCAGGCCACACATACCCCGCTGATGACGTTACATCTTGATAACCAATTTTTTTACCTTTTAAATCTTTTACACTATTAATATTTGAATCTTTCTTAACAACAAATTCAGACTTATAAAAGTCTACTAAATCCTTTGTAGGAGCTCCAGTTTCATCATCTACTCCAAAACGTTGTGCTTGTAAAATTACGTTTGCAGCCTTTTTCTCATGTGCTAGCACATACGCTGTTGGAGGTAAAAAACCTACATCTACTTGCTTAGATGCCATCGCTTCTACAATTGTATTGTAATTCGTCGAAATACTAACTTTTACTGGAATATTCAACTTATCACTTAATAGCTTCTCAAGTGGTTTTGCCTTCGCCTCTAACGTATCTGCATTTTGAGAAGGAACAAATTGAACATTTAAAGTCTTTGGTACATACCCTTTTTTCGTATCTTCATTTTTACTTGCGCTTGATTCCTTTGTTCCACAGCCACTTAATAAACCCGCTGCTAGTACAACTGTTGTACTCATTGTAAAAACTTTTTTCAACATATTAATGCCTCCATTTTTGTTGTTATAAAATAACCTTCCGTAAACATGAAGAAATATATCACACAATTTCACGAATAATTGTTTATTTACAGAATCTTTACACATTCTATACACTCACATTAAAATTCTCTTCCTATATTTGATATGCTTAATTGGTAGATAACAATAGAAAAGGTGAATGATATTGAATCAAAATCAAATCGTAACTTTAAACATCTTATTAACAAGTGATATACATGGTACTGTTTATCCAATTCACTATCAAGATAACTCCAAAGCTGAAATTGGTTTAGCTAAAATTTCTACTCTTATAAAAAAAGAACGTTCCGAAAATAGAAACGTCCTATTAATTGATAATGGTGACTTCATACAAGGAACACCCTTTACTTATCATTACGCTACATATGAAAAAGATAAGAAAAACCCAATGTCATTAATAGCAAACTATTTACGTTATGACGCTGCAGTGATTGGGAATCATGAATTTAATTATGGACTGGACGTATTAAATCATGCTATTTCTACTGCCAACTTCCCGTATTTATCAGCAAATATTTTAGATAAAAACAGCAAAGAATCTTATTTCGGAAAACCATATATAATAAAACAGATTGAATCAAATATAAAAATTGCTATTTTAGGGATGACAACGCATTACATTCCAAATTGGGAACAACCCCATCACATTAAAGACTTACAATTTGAAGATGCGTTAGAAACAACAAAAAATTGGGTTTCTTACATTCGCGAACACGAGAAACCAGATTTACTAGTCGTAGCGTATCATGGGGGATTTGAACGCGATTTACAAACTGGAGAACCGACTGAAGTTTTAACAGGTGAAAACCAAGGGTATGCAATGTGTCATGAAATTGAGGGCATAGATATTTTATTAACAGGCCATCAGCACCGAAAAATTACTCAAACAGTGGGTAATGATGTAACAATTTTACAGACTGGATGTAATGGACATTCAGTTGGAAAAGTAACTATAACATTTGAAAAAATGAAACAAGAGTGGGTAAAAAAAGAGAGTTATTCAGAACTATTGGCTGTGCAAGAAATCGAGGCAGATCCAGATGTTCTTTACTTGGTAGCCGATTATGAAGAGAAAACACAAAAATGGCTTGATCAACCTATTGGAACCATCCACGGTGACATGCAAATTTCAGATACTATGCAAACTCGTTTGAAAGACCATCCTTTTATTGAATTCATAAATAAAATACAGATGGATATTGCTAATGTTTCCATTTCTTGTACAAGCCTATTCCATAATACATCTCCAGGTTTCCCGGAACATGTAACAATGCGTGACATCGTTTCTAATTATATTTATCCAAATACATTAAAAGTAATTAGAATAACTGGCTCAGATATAAAAGATGCTCTCGAACTCTCTGCTTCTTATTTCACATTAAAAGAAGATAGATCTATCATCGTAAACCCTACCTTTATAGAACCAAAGCCGCAACACTATAATTACGATATGTGGGAAGGAATTTCGTACGTATTAAACATTTCAAAACCAATTGGCGAAAGAGTAGAATCTTTACAACATAAAGGCATTCCTCTTAATATGAACGAAGAATATGACGTCGTGATGAATAATTATCGCGCAAGCGGCGGAGGGAACTTCTTTATGTTTCAAAATAAGCCCGTAATAAAAGACATACCAACAGATATGTCTGAACTTATCGCTAACTATATATTAAAACATAAACAGATAGAAGCAACAGTTAATAACAACTGGAAAGTTATTACTAACGATTATAATAAATAAAAAAGATGGGCTTCGCCCATCTTTTAGTTTAATTTTGCATTATCTTGCTTTTTTAAAGCTTTTAATTTCGCCGGTGTAACATCAGTACCTTGTTCGTTAACGACTTTAATTCCTTTTAGTTCGTTTAACATATTTTGACGAAATCCTTTTAAA
Source organism: Bacillus cereus group sp. BfR-BA-01381 (assembly GCF_022663555.1). NCBI lineage: Bacteria > Bacillati > Bacillota > Bacilli > Caryophanales > Bacillaceae > Bacillus > Bacillus cereus group sp. BfR-BA-01381. The sequence goes on along the minus strand of NZ_JAKUFR010000073.1, from coordinate 11,978 downwards.
TATTGTTCACGTAGCGATTGACGCTCACGTTGTTCTTCTTCAGTTAAACCTTCAGCTTTTGCTTTTTTCGCTAAGAAGTTAATGCGTTCAACGAGTTCGTGACTAAGCATCTCGAATCCCCCTTCTAATCAAAACTGATTATTATCATACAATAGTTACTCTTCTTTATCAAGCAATTGCTTTGTATACTCTACATATCTACGATGTACCGTCGCTTTTGAAACATTATGACCAAAGCCACGTAGTGTTGCTGCAATTTCTTCAAAAGTAAGTTCACTTTTACGCAAACGTACAATTTCCTCAATTGGCACTTCTTTCTTCTCTCGTCCTACACTTAAATGACGATTCTTTAAATTATTTTCTGGACGATAGCCTTTTTCTACTGCTCGTTGCATACCACGTTTAATTTTTAAATTATGAATCTTTCTTTGATACTCTTCAACAATACCAATAATATCTAATACCATTGAATCAGAATCCGACAATTGCAATTCACCATTATGTGTATGCGTATATACTTTTATTCCTTCTTTATGTAAACAGTGCATTAACGCAATCTTTGCATTTCCCCTACCAAGGCGCGTTTCATCTTGTATAAGTAGCACATCAATTTGTTCGTCTCGAATTGTATCTAGCACTTCTAATATGCCGTCACGTTCAATTGTATAGCCACTAGCCTGTTCCTCAATTACTTTATTAACATTCATTTGATAGCGCTCCGCTAAATGCAATAATTCATCTTTTTGACGTAATAATGATGTTTCTTGTGCTTCTTTTGTTGTACTCACACGCGCATAAATAATTGCATTCATTATGAACCCCTCTTTCTCACTATAATTTCCCTTTAGTGTAACATAAATTCGCCTTTTGTTCGAACTTATGTTTGTAGAATGTTTTTTCACATGTTATACTTATTAATAAGAAAAATGAAAGAAAACGAGGTGTTAGAAAACATGGAAAAGTTAACGAAACGCCAGCAAGACATTCTCGACTTTATTAAGCTAAAAGTACAAGAAAAAGGATATCCACCTTCCGTACGTGAAATTGGTCAAGCAGTCGGCCTCGCTTCTAGTTCTACAGTGCACGGACATTTATCAAGATTAGAAGAAAAAGGGTACATTCGACGCGATCCAACAAAACCACGTGCAATTGAAATTTTAGGTGAAGACCGAATGGATACAGAAACACAATCTGTTATTCAAGTTCCAATTGTCGGGAAAGTTACTGCTGGATTACCAATTACAGCAGTCGAAAGCGTTGAGGAACACTTCCCTCTTCCAGCTAGCATTGTCGCAGGAGCAGATCAAGTGTTTATGTTACGTATTTCTGGAGATAGTATGATTGAAGCTGGTATTTTCGATGGAGATTTAGTTGTTGTTCGCCAACAACAGTCTGCATATAATGGTGAAATTGTAGTCGCTTTAACAGAAGATAATGAAGCAACTGTTAAACGTTTCTATAAAGAAAAAGACCATTTCCGTCTACAACCGGAAAACTCTTCATTAGAACCTATCATTTTAAAGCAAGTGTCAGTTATCGGTAAAGTAATTGGCGTATATCGTGATTTACATTAAGAATATAAAAGAAGATAATTACCTTATTTATATACGGTAATTATCTTCTTTTTTGTATTTTGATAGATTTTCATACATTCTATTTCTTATGAACGCGTTTCAATCGTCACATCGCCCGCAGCTGTTTTACCGCTAATCTTTTTACTCCCATTACCAATCGTTACGTCTTTATTTTCTTCATTAAAAATTGTTACATCCCCGGCAGCACTTTGCCCAGTAATTACCGCATCTTTTGGTTTTTCCGATAAAGTAATATTTATATCTCCCGCAGTTGAACTTGCTTCTAGATTATACATAGAATCATGATCTAGAATATTTATTTCCCCACTGGTCGTTTTTGCAGTCACTTTCCCTATTACTTTTTTAAAGTTTACTTCACCAGCTTTTGTAGATCCCTCCACATTCTTAGCCGTTACATGTTTCAAATCCACTTCTCCAGTAAGTGTTCTAGCACTTACACGGTCACTTTTCACATCACTTATTTCAATTTGTCCAGCAGATGAATTTACTTTTACATCTTGGTAAGAGCGTTCAGGCACAAGGAGAGTCAATGTAGACGTTTGAAACCTAAAATCGTAAAAAGAAAAATCAAATGAAGCATCTTTTTCTCTTTCACCAATGATTTTTAATGTGTCACCATCTTCAGTAATACGAATCTCTTGTTTACGCGCATCTCCTGATTGCTTTACATAAAAAGAAGCGTCAGGAGATTTTTGGACAACAATATCCCCGACATCTAACTTAACTTCTATATTTTTTAGTGTTTCATTTTTAATTTTATCTTCTTTGTTTCCTTCTTCTGCAGCTTGCACTGCTTTTTCATATGTTTGTGAAATCCCAATTACTCCAATAATGATACAAGCGATTGCTGCTAACAATATTTTTTTCATCATCTACTCCCCTTTTATCATTTTGAAGTTCCATATTACATAACGTACACAAAGCCTTTTAAACCACTTCGTACTATAATAAGCGATTATACATAACAACAAACCTACTCCAACAAAAGTTATACTAACGAATAAATCTAACCATATAAAAGTGCCCATAAATACTTTTCCAATTACGAAAAATGGTGTCACTACACTAGCAATCCCACCGACCCAAAAAGAAAATATAAAAGCAATAATTGCAAATAACGGGCCTAACACAATAATGAAATTAAACAAACTAAGTCCAATCGCCGCCATGACAGCTCTTGTCACATTTGAAGTTGATGGATCTTTTTTCATTTCATCGAAACGATACATCGCAAGCAATTCTTTTGCAATTACTTTCGGAGAACCAAGACCCTTTATTATTTCCGATTCAGTTTTCCCCTCTTCTATCCCAATCTGAAAATGCTCTTCATAATCAAATAAAATATCTTTTCTCTCTTCGTCCGGTAACTTTCTAAGGTGACTTGATAATTCCTTAAGAAACTGTTCTTTACTCATCCCATTCCACCCCTTCAATAATTTCTTGTACACCTTTCGCAAAATCACGCCACTCTGTTACTAACAAATTCAGTTGCGTTTCCCCTTGCTCAGTTATTTGATAATATTTGCGAGGTGGTCCTTCCGTAGATTCTTTTAAATACGTTTGAAAATATCCTTCCTTCGTTAAACGGCGTAATAAAGGATATACTGACCCTTCCGATATTAAAAATTTATTTGAGATTTGCTGAACAAGTTCATAACCGTAACAATCCTTACGTTTCACAAGTGCCAGTACACACAGTTCTAACACACCTTTTTTAAACTGAACGTTCAAGTGCAATCCCCCTTTCTCATTTCAGTACTGTTCAATACACGGTACCTTCCTTATCCATAATATACCACTTAGTACTATTTATTGCAAGGTACTATATTTTTAAACACTCGAACTTCAGTGTTAAACATATCCAATACCGAACACAACATATCATACAATTTTTTATACCCATAGATATTACGCATGTTACTTTTACTTATCCACCCTTTTGGAACACAAAGCAATTCGAATTTCACCACGTTACATTAAAGATATGGAATAGAAATTCAAATACCGTCATATTTTTTTCAGGCATCTATTCAATTCATTTCAACTAACACCTATATTGCCGACAAATAAAAAAGCCCTGATACCGTAGTATCAGGGCTTCCTCACCTCTTAGTATAGAGACATATATTGATCGCGTTCCCATTGGTGAACTTGCGTACGGAAAATATCCCACTCAATTTCCTTCGCTTCGATGAAGTGCTCAAGTAAGTGATCTCCTAATGCGTTACTAATTACTTCATTAGATTGTAATGTAACTAAAGCTTGCGCTAATGTTGCCGGTAAATCAACGATACCTGCTTCTTCGCGCTCTTCTTTTGTCATTACGTAGATATTACGATCTACTGCAGCTGGTGGAGTTAATTTGTTTTTAATTCCATCAAGACCTGCTGCTAATAATGTTGCCATTACTAAATATGGGTTTGCAGCTGGGTCAACACTACGTACTTCTACGCGTGTGCTAATACCACGAGATGCAGGGATACGTACTAATGGACTACGGTTTTGTGCAGACCACGCTACGTAACAAGGAGCTTCGTATCCAGGTACTAAGCGCTTGTAAGAGTTTACAGTTGGGTTTGCTACCGCTGTAAATGCTGGTGCGTGTTTTAAAATACCTGCGATGAAGTGACGAGCGTCATCACTTAATTGTAAGTCACCGTTTTGATCATAGAATACGTTCTCACCATTTTTGAATAGTGATAAGTTACAGTGCATACCTGAACCGTTCACACCGTATAATGGTTTTGGCATAAATGTTGCGTGTAAACCGTGTTTACGAGCAATTGTTTTTACAACAAGTTTAAATGTTTGAATGTCATCACATGAACGAATTGCATTTGCATATTTGAAGTCAATTTCGTGCTGCCCTGGAGCAACTTCATGGTGAGACGCTTCAATTTCAAAGCCCATTTCTTCAAGTTCAAGAACGATATCACGACGACAGTTTTCCCCTAGATCCATCGGCGCAAGGTCGAAGTATCCACCGTTATCGTTTAATTCTAATGTTGGATTTCCTTTTTCATCTACTTTGAACAGGAAGAATTCTGGCTCTGGTCCAAGATTGAAATCTGAGAATCCTAAAGCTTCCATTTCTTTTAATACACGTTTTAAATTGTTACGTGGATCCCCTTCAAATGGAGTGCCATCTGCATTGTAAATATCACAGATTAATCGAGCTACTTTACCTTTTTCAGCTGTCCAAGGGAAAATCACCCAAGTATCTAAGTCTGGATATAAGTACATATCAGATTCTTCAATACGTACGAAACCTTCAATAGAAGATCCATCAAACATCATTTTGTTATCAAGAGCTTTTGTTAATTGGCTCACTGGAATTTCTACGTTTTTAATTACCCCTAAAAGGTCCGTAAATTGTAAACGGATATACTTTACATTCTCTTCTTTCGCCAAACGGAAAATATCTTCTTTTGTGTACCTAGCCATTATAAATTCCTCCTTAGTCCCTCTAAACACCTTCAGAATCAGTTCTCTTTAGTGAAAAAATCTTGAAATATCACCTTGTCGCAATGAAGTTCGATTAAATCTACCTGTATGTTGTAGTTCATCTCGAAGTATTTTGCGAAGCTCAGTTTTTGAAATTTCTTTCGTTTCTTCTTTTACTTTCACTGCTTCTGTTTGATTTTCTTTCATTAGTAACACTTGTTTAATACCAGCCATATTCAAGCCTTGATCTAATAAATCTTTAATCTCTAACAACTTATCTACATCGTTAAATGAGAATAATCTACGATTCCCCTTTGTACGGGTTGGAGAAACAAGATTATGCTCTTCATAGTAGCGAATTTGACGTGCAGACAATTGTGTTAAATCCATAACAATACCAATAGGAAACAGCGGGGCAGAACGTCTATCTTCTTTCATTGCTTCAGTTCCTCCTTCGCCTTAACTGCTTCTCATTTTATACTATGTTATGTTTGATGTCAATAGATGTTAGATTTTCTTACATGATTTTTTATAAATTTTTTCATTCTTTTTTCTAATGAAATAAATCATTACTTTCACACGAAAAAAAGCTGTCAAAATTGACAGCTTCCCTTTAAGAAATTGTTAATAATTCTTTTTCAATTAATGCATCAATTGCAGAACAAATCGCAATCTTCACATGCGAATAAGTTAGCCCACCTTGTACGTAAGCAACATAAGGCGGACGAATTGGACCATCAGCCGACAATTCAATACTTGCACCTTGAATAAACGTTCCCGCAGCCATAATTACATCATCTTCATACCCCGGCATATAGTTGGCATATGGAGTGAAATGAGAGTTAATCGGAGATGCATATTGAATTGCTTGGCAGAATGCAATCATGCGATCTTTGTCATCAAATTGAACAGATTGAATTAAATCCGTTCTTGGTGCATTCCACGCTGGTGATGTATTCATTCCTAACTTTTCTAAAAATGCAGCTGTAAAAATCGCACCTTTTAGCGCTTGTCCTGCTACATGCGGCGCTAAGAAGAAACCTTGATACATTTCTTGCAGACTGTATAAAGATGCCCCTGCTTCCGCACCGATTCCTGGAGATGTTAAACGATATGCACACGCTTCAACATACTGTTCTTTACCGACAATGTAACCACCAGTTTTAACAATTCCCCCACCCGGGTTTTTAATAAGCGAACCTGCCATTAAATCTGCACCAACATGACATGGCTCTTGCTCTTCAATAAACTCGCCATAACAGTTATCTACAAACACGACAACATCCGATTTAATTTCCTTCACAAACGCTATCATCTCTTTAATTTGAGAAATAGTAAACGACGGACGAGTAGCATAACCTTTTGAACGCTGAATTCCAATCATCTTCGTATTACTATGAATGGCAGCTGCAACAGCTCTAAAATCAACTAGCCCCTCTTCAGTAAGCGGAACTGCATTATAACCAATATTATATTCTTTGAATGATCCTACACCTTTTCCACGTACACCAACAATTTCTTCTAATGTATCATACGGCTTACCCGTGATGTACAACAACTCATCTCCTGGACGTAAAATACCGAATAGCGCTGTTGAAATTGCGTGAGTACCTGAAATGATTTGCGGACGAACAAGACCAGCTTCCGCTCCAAATACATCGGCATACACTTTTTCTAACGTATCACGACCAATATCATCATAACCGTAACCTGTCGTCGGAATAAAATGTGAATCACTAATTTTATGTTTACGGAAACTTTCTAACACACGAAACTGATTACTTTCAATTACTTCATCCGCACGTTTATGTACTTCTGTAATTTGACTCTCTACTTCTTTTACGATTGGAGCAATTTTTTCTCCATTTTTCAAACGATCAAACATTTTTATTTTCTCCTTCTTCCACTAAAAATCTCTTTAATTGTACATTAAGCGATGAATGAGCAAAAATATACCCCGCGCAATCATATACAAATTTATCTTCCAAAAACTCCATTTTTGTTAATAGCGTCTCTGTCTTTAATAGAGTTAATAACTTACCTTCACTCGGAGGAATTTCCACTTGATAACGATTCATTTCTTTCTTCATTTTCGTTTCTATCGCTTCTTTTATATGTAATAGATCATTTTCTTCAAAAGCACTAGTCATTAAGAAGTCACTTTTCGGAAACGGAATAAAGTTTTGATGTAATTCATCTTTTTTATTATATAACGTAATAATAGGAATATGATTGATTTCGAGTTCTGACAATAATTGTTTTACTGTTTTCTCATGCCCTACATAATTCGGATCTGCAGAATCCACAACATGTAAAATAACATCCGCTTCACCAGCTTCTTCTAATGTCGAGCGGAATGCAGCAATTAATGATGTAGGTAAATCTTGTATAAAACCAACCGTATCAGTTAGTAATACTGTATAACCAGAAGGTAACGGCATCTTCCTTGTTGTCGGGTCTAGCGTTGCAAACAACAAGTTCTCTTCAAATGTATCGGCTTCCGTTAATCTATTAAACAACGTAGATTTCCCTGCATTTGTATATCCTATTAACGAAACTTGAAATACCTTATTATCTTTTCTTCTCTCACGATATCTTTTCCGATGTTCTACAACAACTGCAAGTTGTTTCTTTATTTCATCAATCCGTGATCGGATATGACGACGATCCGTCTCAAGTTTTGTTTCACCCGGCCCTCTCGTTCCAATACCACCACCAAGACGTGATAAAGACAATCCTTGCCCCATAAGACGTGGCATTGTATATTGCAACTGAGCTAATTCAACTTGAAGCTTCCCTTCTCTCGACTTCGCACGTTGCGCAAAAATATCTAATATGAGTTGCGTTCGATCAATTACCCTCGCATCTAATACTGAGGATAAATTCCGAATTTGACTCGGTGTTAATTCGTTATTAAATACGATAACATCCGGTTCTAATTCTTCAGTTAACATTGTAAGCTCTTCTAATTTACCTTTACCTATATAAGTCGCCGGATGAAACTTCGGTCGTTTTTGCGTTGTAGACACTAACAATTCTGCTCGTGCAGTTTTCGCTAATGATGCAAGTTCTTTCATGGAATGCATAAATTTTTCATCATCATCTTGCGGCAATTGACAGCCCACTAATATGACTTTCTCTTTTTCTTCCATCAAATATGTTCACTCATCCTTTTCGAAATTTAAACCTTCTAATATAATAGCAGAGGAAGCACATTTCATCTAGTTAGCGGGGGAGAAAATTCATGGCATGGGAGATTTTTAGCATCATAGGCACAATTGCTTTCGCATTAAGCGGGGCTATTGTTGCAATGGAAGAGGATTATGATATTTTCGGGGTGTATATTTTAGGAATGGCAACCGCATTTGGGGGAGGTGCCCTTCGTAATTTATTAATCGGTTATCCGATTGTCGCGTTTTGGCAACAAGACATGTTATTCCAAATCGCACTTTTATCAATGACGATTATTTTTCTTTTTCCAAATAAATTAATTAGACACTGGAAAAAGTGGGAAAACATCACTGATGCTATCGGCTTATCAGCATTTGCCGTACAAGGGGCATTATACGCTCAAAAATTAAATTTACCAATTAGTGCTACAATCGTAGCAGCCGTTTTAACTGGCATTGGAGGCGGTATTATCCGCGATCTTTTAGCCCGTAGAAAACCTCTCGTTCTTCGAGCTGATGTATATGCTTTTTGGACGATTCTGGCAGGTTTCTTAATTGGCGCTCAAATTATTGTTAGCGATTGGGCTCTATACACCTTATTCATTTTAATTGTTTGCTTCCGCATGGTTTCTATTCATTACAAATGGCATTTACCGCATAGACGGATCGACACAAACGAACGTTCAATGCATAAATAGCAATCCAACCTCTTTACGAATCGTAAAGGGGTTTTTCTTTTCTAATGAGTTTTTCTTTACAGAATGTTTATACTAATCCTCAAAGCGAGGTGAATACAAATGACAAACCATGTGAATAAAGGGGCTCAAAAAAGCTCAGTAGGTCAAATTGGACACGACCCTAATTCCGCACACGAAAAAAGTGCTAAAATGGAACGATTCCATAAATCTTATCAAGAAAAAGCAAAAAAGTAATAGAAGCACTTATACAGAAAAACAGACGCACAGTTTACGTACTGTGCGTCTCCTCTTCAAGCATCAAATCACTGCTTGATATTCCAATCAAATCATATTTATCATATGCATCCTCTTGTAACAACCGCATAGCTTGTGTACGAATCGATTTTTCAACAATATTCCGGACATATCGTCCATTACTAAAGGATGTAATTTGCGATGAGTACTTTACAGCATGTAAATGATCTCTAAATTTCCATTCAGCCTCTTTCGATAACTGATATTCACGTTCTTCATACATCCTCTTCCCTATTTCTAACAACTGATTTACTGAGTAGTCCGCAAACTCAATTATAAATGGAAAACGAGATTGCAGTCCTGGATTCAATGAAAGAAAGTGATTCATCTCTCTTGAATATCCAGCTAAAATCAATACAAAACCGTGTTGTTTATCTTCCATATGTTTTACGAGCGTATCAATTGCTTCTTTTCCAAAATCTTTTTCTCCCCCTCGGGCTAATGAATACGCCTCATCAATAAACAAAATTCCTCCCATTGCTTTTTTTATTAAATCTCTTGTTTTTTGAGCTGTATGACCGATGTACTCTCCTACAAGATCCGCACGTTCAGCTTCAACTAAGTGCCCTTTTGATAGAATATTCATCTCAAATAATAATTTCCCTATCATTCTAGCAACAGTTGTCTTCCCTGTACCTGGATTCCCTTTAAATAACATATGAAGTACTTGTTTCTCAGACTTCAATCCTATTTCTTGTCTTTTTTTATTCACATAAATCCAAGCATATATTTCTTTTATTATCTTTTTTATATCATCCATCCCAACGAGTTTTCCCATCTCTTCTTCAATTCTTTGCAGCATCTCATGTTTCGTAGTAGTTTCACTTGAAATTACTGTTTTATTTTCTGCAGCCGGTAAAGAAATTTTCTTTCGATGATTTAACACAATGTTAATTTGATTATTATTTTTCTTTCGCATCGATTGTTCCATACAATCACCTCATTTTATCCACTCACCAAATATTATTATTCTTGTCTCCTTTGCAAATGACTATTTTCAGAAAAGTTTGCTATAATAAAAGAAATAATGAAGGTGGTGGGACTATGGAGACAACGGAATTCCATGATACAATACAAGCCTTTTCTATTTTTTTATTGAATAAAGGCCGAAAACCTTCAACCATTAAACGTTATGTTTATGACATTGAAGATTTCGGACATTGGTTAGAAAAAAACAAAAAGCTCCCTTCCAGTAATATATGGGCTACACTTTGTACAAAAGACTACGAAGATTACTTTTCCGACTTAAAAAAGAATCGACATTACTCAGAGAAAACGATGCACCGTGTATTCATTGTATTAAATAGAATGCATCACTTTCTAAATATTCCTAACCCATTAAAGAACATGGAAATGTCTATTCAACCAGACCGCACACTCCGCAATGAAGATTTCATTTCATCTGATGAAGAAAAAAGATTAAAACATATAGTCACTTCATTAGAAGGACTTTCAGAAAAACAACGTCCTGTACGCCCTTTATTGATGGATCGTAATATCGCTATTTTAAATTTATTAATTGACTATGGATTATCCTTACAGGAACTTACAGCATTAACTATGCATCAAGTCCACTTTGAAACTAACACGTTATCTATACCTGCAACCGCAGGAGTAGAAAGAACAATTACATTAACTAGCGAAGACAAAAAACAACTATATACTTATTACAAAAGTATCCCTGAACCCGTTCGTCCAAAATATCATAGTAATGATCCATTATTTGTCGCATTCGATTTTAATCGCGGAACATACAGATGGGTATACGAAAATGATGCACCAAAGGGATTAACAGAAATCGCTATCCAAAAAATGATTCGCCTTGAAGTGTCTAGAGCTAATTTACGCAAAGGTATCTCCGGGCAACACTTTCGTAATACCTATATTTTAAACTTAATAAAAAAAGAAACTCCGGAATCGGAAATCATAAAGCTAGCTGGCTTCAAATCAAAGATTTCACTAAAACGATATTATCAATACGCAGAAAATAGAAAAAACGCCTTATCATAAGGCGTTTTTTCTATTTTTTCTTCAAACAAACGATTTTACTATGACCATTTAACTAATTTTTGCATCTACTATGATGAGTTTCGTTCATATCCTCATGAGAAAGGAGAGATTTAATGTCTCATTATAACGACAGTCAGAACAAATTCTCCAAACCATGCTTTCCAAGTAGCGCTGGACGAATTCCAAATACTCCATCAATCCCAGTTACTAAGGCACAACTTAGAACATTCCGCGCAATCATTATCGATTTAACAAAAATAATCCCAAAACTTTTCGCAAATCCATCTCCCCAAAATATTGAAGATCTAATTGATACATTGAACCTACTAAGTAAATTTATTTGTTCACTAGATGCTACTTCCTCCCTGAAAGCACAAGGGTTAGCTATTATTAAAAACTTAATAACTATATTAAAAAACCCAACTTTCGTAGCAAGCGCTGTATTTATCGAGCTTCAAAATCTAATTAATTATTTACTATCCATTACAAAACTATTCCGAATTGACCCTTGCACACTTCAAGAGCTTATTAAATTAATCGCAGCATTACAAACCGCTCTAGTTAATTCTGCTTCATTCATTCAAGGACCTACTGGACCTACTGGGCCAGCAGGGGCTACGGGCGCTACCGGACCTCGGGGTAACACAGGCGCTACTGGCGCTACCGGATCTCAAGGACCGGCGGGGGCTACCGGCGCTACTGGACCTCAGGGGCCTCAAGGTAACACGGGCGCTACGGGCGCTACCGGATCTCAAGGACCGGCGGGG
>NZ_JAKUFR010000072.1:0-25883 GCF_022663555.1 Bacillus cereus group sp. BfR-BA-01381 | reverse complement strand
AAAATCGCCGATATAATTTCATGTACCAAAACGTTTCATACAATACAAAGGTTTTTTCACATAATGAAATGTACATATGATTGAATTTTCTGTATAATCATATTTGCGGAGGGGATACGCATGAGAAGATGGGGAATTGAATTATTAATTTTAGCAGTCGTTATTATTTGGGGGATTAATTTTACGATTGCGAAATATGGACTTTTAGAATTTACAGCAATTGAGTTTACTGCACTTCGGATGATATCGGCGGCACCGCTTATGTTACTCCTTACATTTTTTATTGAAAAGTCGGTTTATATGGAGCGCAAGGATATACCTAGATTAATTATCGTTAGCGTTGTAGGTATTGTACTGTATCAAACGTTATTTATGGAAACTGTTAAATATACATCCGCTACCAATGCCTCTTTACTCATTTCTATTTCACCTATTTTTACAACTGTATTTGCGATTATCTTAAAACAAGAAAAGTTTTCTTCTCGAAAACTTATCGGTTCGATCATTGCCTTTTGTGGTGCAGCCTTAGTTTTAGTAGCAGGGAATTCACTTGCTAGTTCCTTTTATGGAAATGGGATTGGACTCATTACATCAATATGTTGGGGGCTTTATCCTGTTTTAGCAAGTCCATTAATTAAAAAATATTCAGCGCTACGTGTTACCGCATGGTCAGCACTAGTTGGCGCGATTCCACTCTTGCTTTTAAGTGGACCATACGTATTTATAATGCCATTTCACATTACACATGGAATAACACTATTCGCTTTACTATATTCTATTTTCTTTGTAACAGTATTTGGTTTAGTGATGTGGTATGTTGGTGTACAAAAAATTGGAGCGTCACATACGATGGTATATATGTATATAACGCCACTTGTAGCTGTTTTATTTGCAGCTGTATGGGCAAATGAATATGTATCGTTTCAACAAATAATCGGTGGAATTATTATTTTCTTCGGTTTATGGTTTGTGAAATCGGAGAAAGTAAAAGTGCATTCTACTGCAGGGGAACCTATATCAAAATAGGAAAACAGATCACCTATGATCTGCTTTCCTATTTTTTTATTTTTGGTAAGAAGATGAGAAATAAGATAGCAGTAATAAGAGGAATTAAGTTTAAAAATGGAATACGGAAGAGTGTGATAAGAATAATACCCGGAAGAAGGACACCGAGGACAGCGTAGAAAATACTATGGTTTTTCGTGTACCAATACAATGAAAGTCCAATAAGTGCAGGGATAATGAGGTGAATGAGAGCCATTAAAAAATAAATCATTAGACGCCCCCTTTATTTGTGTACTTATTACATCATATCCGTATGTTCATAGATTGATATCAATTTTTTCATAAATGGACGAAAAATGTTTGGAAAAACGTCACAAATTATGAAAATATGATGTTTAAAATCTTGTATAATATTATTTTCTAAAAACATTTAAACAACATAAACATACCGTTTATGTTGTTTTTTAATTTGAGTGAAATGGGTTTAAGTAGTATGAACTTGAAAGAGGTCTTTTGTTGGATAGATAAAAATTACTGAAGAAGAGGAGAACAGCATGATTAGTATGTCGTTAAGGTCGTTTAAAATTCAATCGTATTATATACTAGGTTTTCTTTTGCTAGGCTGGATGGTAACACCGTTTTCAGCGCATTTTTTAGGTGCAGGAATTGGACTTATTGTAAGTATGTATTGCGTTTGGCTTTTAGGGAGACGAATTGAAAAGCTTGGAGATAGTATCGTAAAGAAAACGAAAGCACCGACGCTCGGTATGTTTAATCGTTTTGCGGCTGCTATTTTGGGCGCTATTATTATGTACGAAATTGAGCACCATATGGTTATGTGGGCATTTGCAGTAGGGATTATGGGCGGTTATTTTTTAATCGTCGTTAACTTAGGTTATTATAGTATGAAAGATGAGAAAGAATTAACGAAGAGCTGAAAAACTAAAAAGAAGCGGTCAGGGCCTGTTTTAACCCCATGCGATGTGAAACGAGAGAGATGTAGTGATAGGGATATAATATATATGCTCGAAGCCGTAATTTGTATGTGTAAAAATGAATTTACCCTGGAATAAGGGATCCAGCGAGGAATAGTACAATAGGAAGCGAAACTTTTCATAAAATACAGGTTTCTGCTTCCAATAAGTTAACATAAAATCACGTAATAGTATGACCTTTATGTTCTTTAAAAAAGTTGGATATAATACAAAAAACTATTCCGGTAATTAGAATAATATATTTTATTGTTTCGCTTGTATGCTCAAATACATTAACGTTAAGCATTACAAGTCCCCAAAACATTTGAATCGCTCCGTAACTGAATAAAATTTTTCCTGTACGAGAAAAATTTTTCATAGACCTCCCCCTTTCCTGTATATGTAAATTGTATCATAAAAAAATAAAAAACGAATGATTATAGAATGAATTTTCTGTGATTTATCGAGAGAAATCATAGATGAAGAGAGAAGATATAGAAAGAAGCTTACGTAAAAAACGTAAGCTTCTTTTTTATGTAAGTGTGTGTAACCGTTAAGCCGCATTGGGTTTTGTCGGTGAGTACGCGAAACTTTACGGTTATACGACACTTATTCATATGAGTAAAGGGTGATTCCAACAGAAAGTTAGCACTTAAGCGATTGGGCCGCCTAAGTTAATAATGTCTTCAGATACGCTGTCGAACTTTTTGAAGTTAGCTTTGAATTCATTTGCAAGTTCGATTGCTTTTGCTTTGTAAGCAGCTTTATCAGCCCAAGTTTGTTCAGGCATTAACACTTCGTCAGGTACACCTGGTACGTGAAGTGGAACTTCAAGACCGAAGATGTCATGTTTAGCTGTTTCAGTTTTCGCAAGTTCACCGTTTAATGCTGCTTGAATCATTGCACGAGTGTAACCTAAGTTCATACGTTTACCAACGCCGTATTCGCCACCAGTCCAGCCAGTGTTTACTAAGAATACTTTCACATCGTGTTTCTCGATTTTTTCACCAAGCATTTCAGCATAGCGAGATGCATCAAGTGGTAAGAATGGTGAACCGAAGCAAGTTGAGAATGTTGCTTGCGGAGATGTAACACCGCGCTCTGTTCCTGCTAGTTTACTAGTGTAACCACTTAAGAAGTGGTACATAGCTTGTTCTTTTGATAACTTACTGATTGGAGGCAATACGCCAGATGCATCAGCAGTTAAGAAGATAATTGTATTTGGGTGTCCTGCAACACTTGGCAGTACGATATTGTCGATCGCATGCATAGGGTATGCAGCACGAGTATTTTCTGTTAAAGTAGTATCGTTATAGTCTGCGATACGCGTTTGGTCATTAATGATAACGTTTTCTAAAACGGATCCAAATGTGATTGCATCGAAAATTTGTGGTTCTTTCTCGTGAGAAAGGTTTACACATTTCGCGTAGCAACCGCCTTCAATATTGAATACACCGTTATCAGACCAACCGTGCTCATCATCACCGATTAATTTACGGTTTGGATCAGCAGATAATGTTGTTTTACCTGTTCCAGATAAACCGAAGAATAGTGCTACGTCGCCTTCTTCACCTACGTTTGCAGAGCAATGCATAGAAAGGATATCTTGTTCAGGTAATAAGAAGTTCATAATAGAGAAGATTGATTTTTTCATTTCTCCAGCGTATTCTGTACCGCCAATTAGTACGATACGTTTTTCGAATGAAACCATAATGAATGCTTCAGAGTTTGTACCGTCAACAGCTGGATCAGCTTTGAAATTCGGTGCAGAAACAATTGTGAACTCTGATTCATGAGTTGTTAATTCTTCTTCAGTTGGACGAATGAATAATTGATGTACAAATAGATTGTGCCATGCATATTCATTAATAACTTGAATTGGTAGGCGGTAATTGCGGTCAGCGCCTGCAAATCCTTTGAAGACGAATAACTCTTCTTTCTCTTTTAAGTATTCTAAAACTTTCGTATATAATTTATTAAAATGTTCTTCAGAAATCGGTTGGTTCACTGCTCCCCAAGCAATTTTGTCAGCAACCGATGCTTCTTTCACAATAAATTTATCTTTAGGAGAACGTCCTGTATATTTTCCAGTTGAAGCAGAAACGGCACCAGTCGAAGTTAATTTCCCTTCATTTCGCATTAATACTTTTTCCACTAATTGCGGAACACTTAGTTGAATCTGTGCATTGCTTCCGTTCAATAATTCGTGTAAACCAATTTGGACATTCACAGTACTCATATTTATATACCATCCTTTTCATTTAATGAAATATTTCTCGTAATCCCCAACAAGAGTATAACACAATTATATAAATAATGTATACTATTTATTTCTTTTTGTTTGTGTGAATGCATTATTTCCTTATTAATATTTCATTTCAGGCGCACTGAGAAAAACTTTCAGGAAAATGTGAATATTAATTGACAAATGAATATCATTTCTTTAGTATAGGTTGGGACGGATACTCTCTTATCCCGAGCTGGCGGAGGGACAGGCCCGATGAAGCCCAGCAACCTCACTTGTATTGGTAAATACAAGTGAATAGGTGCTAAAACCTGTGCGAGGCTACAGGTCTCGAACGATAAGAGCGAAGGGCAAAAAGCAGTATGCAAGTAGCAAATTAAACCTTTCCTCTCTATTATGTAGGAAAGGTTTTTCTGTATGCTTGTGTGGGAGAATAAATGTATGTCGCAATCTGTGGCAAATTAAGGATGAGTTCCGTACAATATATACAATTACTGTAGGGAGGTTTACCACATGACAAAAAAACGTCATCTGTTCACATCTGAGTCTGTAACTGAAGGACATCCAGATAAAATTTGTGACCAAATTTCTGATTCAATTTTAGATGCGATCTTATCAAAAGACGCAAATGCACGTGTAGCTTGTGAAACAACTGTAACAACTGGTTTAGTATTGGTAGCGGGGGAAATTACGACTTCTACTTACGTAGATATTCCAAAAATCGTTCGTGAAACAATTCAAGGCATTGGTTACACACGCGCAAAATACGGATTCGATGCAGAAACTTGTGCAGTTTTAACATCTATCGATGAGCAATCTGCTGACATCGCTATGGGTGTTGACCAAGCGCTAGAAGCACGCGAAGGTCAAATGACTGACGCTGAGATTGAGGCAATTGGTGCAGGAGACCAAGGTTTAATGTTTGGTTTCGCATGTAATGAAACACAAGAGTTAATGCCACTTCCAATCTCGCTTGCTCACAAATTAGCTCGCCGTTTAACTGAAGTACGTAAAGATGATACATTATCATACCTACGTCCGGATGGAAAAACGCAAGTTACAGTTGAGTATGATGAAAATGGTAAACCAGTACGTGTTGATACTATCGTAATTTCTACACAACATCACCCAGATGTTACATGGGAAGAAATCGATCGCGACTTAAAAGAGCACGTAATTAAAGCTGTAGTACCAGCAGAATTAATCGATGGAGAAACAAAATTCTTCATTAACCCAACTGGCCGCTTCGTAATTGGTGGACCACAAGGTGATGCTGGTTTAACAGGACGTAAAATCATCGTTGATACTTACGGTGGATACGCTCGCCACGGTGGCGGTGCATTCTCTGGTAAAGATGCAACAAAAGTTGACCGTTCTGCAGCATATGCAGCTCGTTATGTTGCGAAAAACATCGTAGCAGCTGGTCTTGCTGAAAAAGCAGAAGTACAACTTGCATACGCAATCGGTGTAGCACAACCAGTATCAATTTCAGTTGATACATTCGGCACTGGTAAAGTATCTGAAGACGTACTAGTAGAACTAGTTCGTAACAACTTCGATCTTCGCCCAGCTGGTATTATTAAAATGCTAGACTTACGTCGCCCAATTTACAAACAAACAGCAGCTTACGGCCACTTCGGACGTACTGATGTAGATCTATCATGGGAACGTACAGACAAAGCTGCAGCTTTAAAAGAGCAAGCTGGTCTATAATATATGAAAAAAAGCTTTGCGCGGTGAGCGCAAAGCTTTTTTTATTTATAATTACGTTGGAATAAAGCGAAGAGTTCAATGTCATGCCAAGTGCCGTTGCGAAATATAGCTTCTTTACAAGTTCCTTCATGTTGAAAACCGAGTGATTTATATAATTTAATTGCTCTATCGTTAAAAGAAAATACTCGTAAAGAAAGGCGATGTAAATTTAATTCTAAAAATGCATAATTCAATAATAAGGTGAAAGCTTCCTTCCCATAACCTTGCCCCCAGTAATCCTTTTTACCAATATCAATAATGCATTCAGCGTTTCGATTATACGAATCAATATGAATTAAAGAAGTAATACCAATTGGAAGGTTCGTAGCTTTTTCTTCAATGATATAGCTCTTAGAGTTTGGAGAATGAATAAATTGCTGGCAAAGTTTTTCTGTATCTTGTAAGGAATATTTATCAAGGTTAAGTGTAGTTGAACTCATAACGTCTATATCATTATGCCATTTATAATACGTTAGAATATCATCTTCAGAAAACTTTCGTAACTGGATACGGTTTGATTCAAACAATGTAAACACCCCTTTTGTATTTACTGGTCTTTGTTCATTATCCCAACACACGAGCTACAATAAACTTGTCCTTCTAATTCAATATATTTTTTCATATTCGTCATGCCATTCGCCGGAAATGGCATATGAATCCACGCTTTTTCATACGTTTGTATTTCTTTCCCGCATGATTTACAAAGGATTGGTTTCTTCTTGAACATATATAATCAACCTTTCATTTGACGTGCTTTACCTGCGCAAAAGGCACTGCTTATTAAAAATAGTGTCGCAAATATAATGCTCACCAATGTCGCGTATGGGATTGCTCCTTTTAAGGAAAAGCCGACTGTGATTGAAGCGATGAATAAGAGGATGAATGTTGTTGTTAATTTTTTATAAAGTTCCATAATATGTAGACCTCCGATTTATTTGGTAGTGCAATTTTAAAAACTGAATTTTAATCTGTAGAAAATACCAAAAAGTTAAAGGTTAGCTAACGATGTGAAGTCTAGGGGGACAAGAAAGGATGTTTTCATTTTCCTTTTTGTGGGTTAGTATACTTAGATTGTATCATGGTGCATTATTGGTTTCATACATAATTGTGTAAAGATATGTATGATAAAATGAAGAAAAGTTTTTAAGAAAGGAAAGATAAAAAATGAGCGTAACCGAACATAAAAAACAAGCGCCAAAAGAAGTGCGTTGTAAGATCGTGACGATTTCCGATACACGTACAGAAGAGACAGATAAGAGCGGACAACTATTACATGAATTGTTAAAAGAAGCAGGCCATACAGTGACATCTTATGAAATTGTAAAAGATGATAAAGAAAGTATTCAGCAAGCAGTTTTAGATGGTTATCATAGAGAAGATGTAGATGTTGTATTAACAAATGGCGGTACTGGCATTACGAAACGCGATGTGACGATTGAAGCAGTATCAGCGTTATTACATAAAGAAATTGTTGGATTTGGTGAGTTGTTCCGCATGATTAGTTATTTAGAAGATATCGGAAGCAGCGCAATGTTAAGTAGAGCGATTGGTGGTACAATTGGGCGCAAAGTAGTCTTCTCGATGCCAGGATCTAGCGGCGCAGTTCGTCTTGCGATGAATAAATTAATTTTACCAGAATTAGGTCATATTACATTTGAGTTGCATCGCCAATGAGTAAGTGGGCTGGAATTGTATTAGCGGGCGGTATGTCGAGTAGATTCGGTGAGCCGAAAGCATTAGCAAGCTGGCAAGGTAGTACGTTTATTGAGCATATTTTGAAATTGATGACAAGTGCGCTCCAAGAAGTTGTAGTCATTAGTCACTCCGATATAAAAGAGCGAGTAGAGCAACTCGTACAAGTTCCTGTTATAGAAGATATTCCGCATTATAAAGGAAACGGCCCACTTGCTGGAATTGTATCAGGAATGGAATACATAGAAGCAGATTGGTACGCTATTATGCCATGTGATGCGCCAAATGTTTCGCATGAGTGGTTTACCATTTTATTAGAGCAAACAAGCAATGAATATGATGCGATTGTACCTATTATTAATGGAAGAAAACAACCGTTACTTGCAGCGTACCATAACCGCGTGAAAGAAAAGATTTATGCTTTGCTTCAAGAAGAAAAAAGAAGTATGGGTCAGCTTTTATCACAATGTAATGTGAAATATATTGCTGGTGAAGATGTACAAGCGCATGCAGATTGGTTTATAAATGTGAATACGAAAGAAGAATATGTGCAGGCTCAAAAAGACCTTTCAAATGAATGAAAGGTTTTTTTGTATACAGAAATTGGGGAACAATTACTGTATAAAGGTATGTGAGTAAGTTGATTTTAAGGGGAATTCTTAAAATCACTATACAGTTAAAACACTGTATAACCATATATTAATTTTTATGGGTTTTTATTACAAGTCTGTTTAGTTATGTTTATTTTTGTTATAATGAATATAGGAATAAATTGATATTTAACCTTGTGTATTATTTACCCGACTTTAATGGGCAGTAAGACCCCCACCTCAAAATTCAGGAAAAGCAAAGAAGTTAGGTGGGGGATCAACTGCCCATAAAAGTCCGATTGGTTCAACTAATAATCAGTGGGGGATGAAGAAAACCCCCACTGATTAAAGTTTCACTTTATTTAAGTAAAGTTTACAACTGTGTAATAAACTCCCTTCGTTTTTTGAAGGGAGTTTTTCTATTTAAGCAAGTAACTCTGATTCGTTATGCTGAAGGACTTCTTCATATTGGTTAAGCAAGCCACGAAAGATCTCATCCCAGCTTTTTGATTTCGCATAAGATGAAGCTGCTATTCCCATCTGCTCCAGTTTTTCTTCATTTTGTAATAAAGAATAAATGGATGATAGAAATGCGTCCTCATTTTTGGGCGGACAAAGAACTCCCGTTTTTCCATCTGTAATAATATTTTTAACCCCGCCACTATTTGCACCGATGACAGGTGTGCCGCATGCAAGCGATTCAAGTACGACATTTCCGAATGTTTCAGTAGCTGATGGAAATACCATGATGTTAGAACAAGCATAGGCTTCAGCTAAATCCACGCCTTGTAAATAGCCAGTAAACGTGACATTTGTTTTCGGAACATCTTCACGAAGACTTGTTGCTAGAGGACCGTCTCCTGCTATAAGCCAATGAATGTCGCTTCGAGTATGTGCAGATTTAACGATAAGATTTTGCAACGTATCAATATCTTTCTCAGGAGCAATCCGTCCAACATAGGAAAGGACGTACTTCGCTGTAATATTATATTTTTTTCGGAATAGGTCTGTATTGTAAGCTGGATGAAAGAGATTGCAATCTACACCACGTCCCCATATGGAGAGGGCCTGAAAGCCTTTATGTTTTAATTGATGTAATGTTTCAGGAGAGGGTACGAAATTTTTTTGCATATGACTATGAAACCATTTTAAATAGTTCCAAAGCATATTGGAGAGAAATTCGATTTTGTAATAGCGTAAATAAGCATCGAAATCAGTATGATAAGAACCGACAACTGGTATGTTTAACTTTTTTGCATAATATAATCCACAAAGTCCCATGTTGAAAGGTGTAGCAATGTGAATCATGTCAGGTTTAAAGGAAAGAAGTTCTCGTTTAATGCGTGGAGTAGGAAAAGAAAAGCGACATTCTGGATATAATATTGTTAACGGGATACTTCTCATCTTGTTGACATTCGCTACGAAATTATCTTCAGCTGTATGCTGAGGAGCGAAAACAGAATAGGCGATTTTTTCTTTCTGAAAATATCGTGTTAACCGCTCTAACGTTTTCGCAACCCCGTTCACTTGTGGCGTAAAAGTATCGGTAAAAATGGCGACTCTCATCATATCACTCCTTTATGTGAAAAGTGGGATGAATTGATAAAAAGAGATGATGCCAGAGCAAGTGCCGAGGCACATACCGACGAATACATCAGACGGATAGTGAAGCCCTAAATAAATGCGCGAAATACCAACGCATAATGCTAACGGTAATAGGAAAATAAGTAAGCTTGGATTATAGCAAATAAATGGAATAAAGACAGAGAAAACAGCTGTTGTGTGACCAGACGGGAAAGAGTGGTCTTGTAATGGATGGACTGGATATTTTGCATCTTGAATTGTTAAATAAGGACGTTTTCGTGGATACCATCTTTTTAATATTTGCACAGGGACATGGCTAATTGCTAACGAAATAGCAGTTGCAATTGCAGCTTGGTGCAAAGTTCCATCTGCGAAAATTAAAAAGAACAGTGTGAGTGCGATGGAGAAAGTCGCGCCGCCGATATGAGTAATATTGCTGAAAAAGACGTTTAACGTTTTTTGATCAAAGTATCGGTTAATTCCTTTGAAAATGTAACATTCTATTTTATACAGTCCACTGACCTTCATGAAAATTCTCCTCCCTCGTTTACATATATATGGAGATATTAGCTTTTATTTTAATAAGATTTTGTTGAGGGAGTAATAATGTTTTGTAAAGAAAAAGTTAGATTTTATATAAAAAAGCTGCCAGTGTTATGGCAGCGGTAAAATCATTTTTGTAGTGATTTATAATATTGACCTTTTTCAACGTATTGCGTGCGAATTCGCTCCATGTCTTTACGGTCTTCCTCTGTTAATTCACGAACGACTTTCGCTGGACGACCGAAAGCTAATGTGTTTGGCGGGATTTTCTTTCCTTGTGAAACGAGGCTTCCAGCACCGATAAAGGCTCCTTCGCCAATTTCAGCACCATCTAATATAATAGATCCCATTCCAATTAAAGCATCTTTTTTAATATGACAGCTATGTAAAATAACTTGATGCCCAACTGTAACGTCATCTTCTAAAATAAGAGGATACTGTGGGCTTTGGTGGAGTGTACATTGATCTTGTACATTTACCCGGTCTCCGATGATTGTTGGTGAAACATCGCCGCGTATGACTGTATTAAACCAAATACTTGATTCCTCGCCAACGGAAACATCACCTGTAATGGTAACGTAGTCAGCGATAAAAGCACTACTCGCAATTTTCGGATTTTTTTCTTTATAAGGATATATCATGTAAAGCCTTCCTTTCCTAGAGACTAGTTTCAGTGTATCAAATTATGAAAAAGAGTGAAATGGAGGAGGTTCGTATGTGGAATTACGAAGCGGAGGAAGCAAAGGCTGTAATCGTTATTGTACACGGAGCGATGGAATATCACGGACGTTATGAAGCCGTTGCGGAAATGTGGAATCATAACGGTTACCACGTCGTGATGGGAGACCTTCCGTCACATGGAACGACTTCAAGAAATAGAGGACATATTGATTCATTTGATGAATACATAGAGGAAGTTAAATTATGGGTGAAAGAGGCAAGAAAGTATAGGTTACCTATTTTTATATTCGGTCATAGTATGGGTGGTCTTATCGTTATTCGTATGATGCAAGAAACGAAGAGAGAAGATGTAGACGGTATTATTTTAAGTTCGCCATGTTTAGGCGTATTAGCTGGACCTTCTGCACCGCTGCAAGCTGCCTCAAAAATATTAAATATTATCGCACCAAAATTGCAATTTGCAACGAATCTTACAGTGGAAATGTCAACTCGTAATCATGAAGTGAGAGATGCAATGGAGAATGATTCATTGTTCTTGCGCAAAGTATCAGTACGTTGGTATAGTGAATTGATTAAGTCTATTGAAATTGCTCATAAGAAAATAGATGATTTTCCAGACGTTCCACTCTTGCTAATGCAAGCATGTGAGGATAAACTTGTAGATAAAACACGTGTCCGTACTTGGTTTGATAATGTTAAAATAAGTGATAAGGCTTTTAAAGAATGGCCGAATTGTTATCATGAGTTATTAAATGAGTATGAGCGTGATGAAATTTTGAATTATATTCAGTCATTTACTGAAATACGCATCAATAACATAATAGAAACAAATAAGTAAATTATTTGTACATTGAATAGAGGAGATGAAGGAAGAAGTGAACGTACCGAGTAATCCCATAACGCTCATGGCGAAAGTATACCGTGATGTG
This sequence comes from Bacillus cereus group sp. BfR-BA-01381, assembly GCF_022663555.1. Classification (NCBI taxonomy): domain Bacteria; kingdom Bacillati; phylum Bacillota; class Bacilli; order Caryophanales; family Bacillaceae; genus Bacillus; species Bacillus cereus group sp. BfR-BA-01381. Next base: position 13,888 of record NZ_JAKUFR010000072.1, on the reverse strand, counting down.
TTTCCGGTTGTACACCATGAGCTAGCGATGTGGAAAGAGCGTGCCTACCATATTCCGAATGATGAGCTTCATAGTCAGGCAATCGCAAGTATTGAGCATAAAACGTTTCATTGCGAGGGCGGTGGCATTTTAGCGCTATTAGCAAATGAACACCGAGAGGAATGTATTCGTTTTATCGTAGCGTATCAAACGATCAGCGACTATTTAGATAATTTATGTGATCGCAGTACATCACTTGATCCAAATGATTTTGCCGCGTTGCATGAATCTATGTTAATGGCATTATCACCTGAAGTAGAAGGTGGCGGTAATTATTATCGCTATCGTGATGATCAAGATGATGGTGGTTATTTAGACGAACTTGTTGAAACATGCCAAGATGTTTTAAAGAAAACGAAGCACTATGACAAAATTGCTCCTATTCTTCATGAACTTGCTTGTTATTATTGTGATTTGCAAATTCATAAACATGTAAAATTAGAAGAAAGAGAACCACGATTACAAACATGGTTTGAAGCGCATAAAGAAAATTTACCGGAGATGAGTTGGTTTGAATTTTCAGCATGTGCCGGTTCTACACTTGGAATCTTCTGTCTTGTCGCATATGCCTTTCATGATGAATTACATGATGAGGATATTGCGAAAATTAGACAAGGATACTTCCCTTACGTACAAGGACTTCATATTTTACTTGATTATTTCATTGATCAGGAAGAAGACCGTATAGGTGGAGATTTAAATTTCTGTAGTTATTACGAAAACGAGCAAGTGATATTAGATCGTATGAAACATTTTGTAGAAGAAGCAGAGAAGAGCATTGGTGACTTGCCTCATGCGAAGTTTCATCGCCTTATAAGCCGAGGATTACTTGGTATTTATTTATCAGATCAAAAAGTATCAGCACAAAAGAATATGCACAAAATGGCACGGCGCATTGTAAAATACGGGGGCCTCACTTCACGATTCTTCTATTGGAACGGGAAGATGTACCGAAAGAAAACAGCGCAGTGATGAAGAAAACCACTCATGTAGAGTGGTTTTTTGTTATAATATGGTAAAGGTGGTGGCGAAATGAAGCAATTGTTTCAAAAGCTAATAGTAGATATTGTTTTTTTAATAAGTGGTAGAAAAAAAGAAAATAGTAAATAAAAAGCATTTGTACACGGTAGTACAAATGCTTTTTCATTATGAGCGTATTTTTGAAAATACATATATAAGAAGTTCAATCGCAAAAATAACTAATACAGATAGTCCAAATAAAGGCATGACAGCGCCTAGTATAACCATCATGATAAAGAAAACGATTATGCTTTTCTTATCTCTTTGCTTTGGCGGTGCTGCTAATTTTCCTTTCGGTTTTCTTGCTAACCACATTTTTATTCCGTAATAAATAAGAAGTAATAAAGATAATGTCGTTAGTAAGCATAATATTTTATTGGGCCATCCGAATAAATGACCTTCGTGAAGCGGGATACCATAAGTGAACCATTGTGCAAATAAGCCATAATCACGATAGTCTGTTTTGGAAATGAGTTCTCCGCTATATTGATCAAAGTAAGCTGTTATTTCTTCATTTGGTGCCACATCCATGCCCGTAATACCAGAACCGCTTGATTTCGAAACGGTGAATACCCCTTTCGGATCAGTTGGTAGTGAGATAACGTATGGCTTCTTTATTTCAATTCCTTTTTGTAATGTATCAACTGAAACTGCTTTCGGTTCATTTGAATTCGATTCAGGAGGTGCTTCTTTTCTAGTTGCCCACGGCAATTCTTTTACCTTCGATTCAGGCGGTGCCATATACAATTTCGGATATCCGAGTGATTCATTTGACGATGCAATTTTATAAATTTGGTTACCCATAAATCCTGACCATGGCAATCCAGATGCAACTAACAAAACGAGAGGAATTGTAAATATAATACCGATAATAGAATGACGCCGTTTTGCTTTTTCTCGCTTATTGGATGCCGGTGTGTTTTTTAATTGGCGTATACTCATGTACAACCCAGTTACAATTAAGAAGATTGTCCAACATGCCGCAAGTTCTACAGTATAGTTAACGACAGTGCCACCAACTAAAAGAGAACTATGTAATTCCCTCATAATATTGGCAAACGTTTCACTTGCGTTTTGATCCCCAACAATTTGATTATTATTATCTAAATACACATATTTTTGTTGCCCAGTATACTCATTTGCAATCGTAAGTCTCGTATTATAATCCCCATCAAACTCACTAATTTTCGCCACACTATAATGTGGATATTTTTTCTCTGTTAAGGAAATAGAATCAGCCATTGAAATAGATTCTGTTTGAGCACTCTTCCCAAAATATAAATCTTTATAGATGAAATCCTCAACCTCTTCCCGAAATAAATACCCAATTCCGCTTAGTGACAACGTAATAAGAAGCGGCGTAATAAAAAGCCCAGCATAAAAATGCCAACGCCAAAAAATGTAATGAAGCGAACGATTTACTTTCATACTTTCAGTTCCCCTAACCTTCCCTATATGAATAACTACTTATTTAATATAGCGAGATTAAGTGTGATTACTTTGAAAGAATTGTGAAGAAAGTTAAAAGTTTGTGGGATTTTTATTAAACATAAAACACATTTCAGAAGGAGTGTTTTCTATGTTTATGAAGATTTCTTTATATTTGATAAATACATCCTAACAACCGCCTCAGCAAGACATTTAGCAGAATCAATAAAATCCTCACTTGCCACCACATTCAAATCGGTACATGCGATAATTGCCGTATCAACTTCCTCTCTCAATTGTAAAACGAGCGCATTCCACAATTCGCGAGCTTCTTCAACCTCCCCAGATTTAATATAAGTAATGATTTGATTAATCATTTCCTGCCATTTTTCATCATGAATGTACTGTATATCACGTTTTGTAATCCCATCTTGATAAATCCCAGCTTGAACAGTTGCTTCTGTTGCAAGAAGAGCGACTCTTTTTACGTTTTTAGGAATTGCTTGTAACGTTTCATCGACTATATTTAAAATCGGGATAGAAAGAGATTGCTGTAATTCTTCAAAATAAAGATGCGCTGTATTACACGGCATAGCGATAAATTCTACGCCAGTACTTTCGAGTTTTTGTGCCCCTTCAATAATCGCTTTTTTCATCGCTTCGTGATCAATAGGGCGATCCATATAAAATGGTGTTGGGCACGAATAAATCATCATATGAGGAAAGTCCATATCATGCTTTGCTCCGTATATTGTTTGGCACTTTGCTACAACTGTATCGACGAATGGCCCAGTTGATTTTGGTCCCATTCCTGCTAGTATTCCGATCATTGTTTCGTCTCCTTTAATATGTAATTAAAAACGTTTTTTGCGAACGATAAACAGAAACAAGGTAAATAATAAAAATGAATATACGATAGCCCAAGCTGTGAGCCATAGCGTGTGAGTCAGTATATTATATTTGTATTGTCCAAGCATGAGAAAGCTTTCGACAGGTGGTAAAAACCATAGTAACTCTTTTTTAAACCGGATAGATGCGATCGTTATAAGTAATATGAATGTAAGGCTAAGCCAAGCGGTGCTTGCTTTTGGAATCATATTTCTAGTAAATAAAGATGCGATTGAAATTCCAAGTATAGAGAAAGACATATGAGCGAGAAATCCGACTAGAAATAAAGAAACTGTCATTTCTTCATTAAACATTTGCAAAATAATTGGGTAGATTACGGATATAAAAGATAAAACAGTACAAATGAGAAGAGCCGTAATATATTTCCCTACATATAGTGCGGAAATATTATTTGTGTGAGAAATCGTAATTTGTTCTTGTACAGGATCTTCGGTATGAAAAATTGTGAGTGTAATCCAGGCAGATAATAAATAAAGTGCGAGTGCTGTTTCTAAATATGTCGGTACAATAGGAGTCGGTTTATATGCATATACAAAAAGTAAGCTCATGAAGTACATCGCAATAGGAGGGACGTACTTATACGATTTTGTATAGTCGAGAAAGTGATAACGAATAAGAGCAAACATAATAAACCTTCTTTCGATTTAAAAGTTAGGTTGTAGCAGTGTGATAGATGCTTTTTTATGTAATAAAAACTGAAGTATGTCATTTGTATATTCTTTTTCGATGTGCAATTGAATAAAGTTTTGATTTGAATTGTGTGCAACGTGTATAAAACCGGATTGTTTTTGTAGTTCTATCGCTGAAAATGTTTCGTGAACAATTGCTTCAATATAGACTTGTTCTGCTCCTTTTTGTGCAGAGATATTTTCTGTGATTGTATGATTTGCTAACGTCACAATTCTATCAGCGAAGTTTTCTAATAGTTGTTTTTCGTGACATGTAAATAACACGGATATACCTTGTTGTTTTAATGAGAGTAAAATATGTTCTAGTTCTTGCTGAGAGTTAGAATCGAGTCCAGAAAGCGGTTCGTCTAAAATTAATAAATGTACGTCCGTAAGTAATGCTTGCATAATGCCTGTTTTTTGTTTCATACCTTTTGAAAAGTTTTGTACAACGGAATGCCTTGCATGAAGTAAATGAAACTTTTCAAGGAGCATCGGAATTTTATCTTTTACATATTTTGTTGATAAACCGTGAATGCGACCGAGATGATATAGATAATCTTCTAATGTAAAACGAATCCCTTCAGGAAAATGTTCAGGTACATAACCGATTTGTATATGTTCTTTCCTTTGAATTGTCCCTGCCGTATGTGAAATAAAGCCTGCAATTATTTTGAGTAGAGTACTTTTTCCAGTCCCGTTCCCGCCAACAATGGCGAGTGCTTCTCCTTCTGGAATGGATAAATCAATGTTGTCTAGTATAAGTGATTTGCCATACTTCTTTTGAATTCCCCTTAGTTCTACTAGCAAAGTTCTATCCTCCTATACAGTGTATATATCCATTATATAGGAGAATAACAAAAAGACGTGCAATAAGTGCACGTCTTTTTTTGTTATGTTTTGTCGATAAGTCGATATAGTGTGTCGAATCGTCGATATATTCGGAGTTACGATAGATATAATTGAAAAATCGTCGATATATTTATCGCTTCTCAATCGCCACAATAAATGGCGGGTTATTTTGTTGGTTAATGAAGCCGTAGCGCAGTACGTGTGCTTGTTTTTGGTCTAATTCTTCGGCAAATTTGAGAACAGCGTCGCGTTCTACTTGTCCTTCTGGATGTCCGTGGTAAATAACAAGGACGATGATACCTTCAGGTGCCATTACTTCTAATAGTTGTTCGATTGCCGAAATTGTTGAGTTCGGTTTTGTAACGATATGCTTGTCTCCGCCTGGAAGATAACCTAAGTTGAAAATTGCGCCTGTTACTTTTCCTTTTGCATCTTCTGGTAGTACGGATAGAAGTGTATCGTGACTATCGTGAACTAAAACAGTGCGTTCGAAAAGTTCTTTTTCTTTTAGACGAGTTGTTGAGCTTTCAATTGCCTCTTTTTGAATATCAAATCCAAATACTTTTCCGTTATCTCCAACGATTTCAGCTAGGAAGCAAGTGTCATGTCCGTTTCCTAAAGTTGCATCTACAGCATAATCGCCTTCTTTTACTGCCGTTTGCAAGAGAGTGCGAGCAAACGGTAATACACGTTCTAATTTCATTTTTGTTTCTCCTCATTTGCATATTTTCCTTGCCAGCTTCCGCGGCGTACAAATTCTGCATCGATGGAATTTAATACTTCCCATTTATTTAAGCTCCACATTGGACCAATCATTAAATCCGGTGGACCGTCACCTGTGATACGGTGCACAATTATGTCTTCTGGAATCATTTCAAGCTGGTCAACAACGAGACTTACGTAATCTTTAAGAGAAAGGAATTCTAGTTGGCCTTTTTCATATTGCTTCACCATTGGCGTTCCTTTTAATAAATGAAGTAAATGAATTTTAATTCCTTGTACATCAAGCTTCGCTACTTCACGAGCTGTTTCCATCATCATGTCGTAATCTTCAAGAGGAAGACCGTTAATAATATGAGAACAAACTCGAATGCCGTGCTTACGCAATTTATTTACGCCTTCAACGTAAGAAGGATAATCGTGAGCACGATTAATAAGATTTGCAGTACGTTCATGAACAGTTTGTAATCCGAGTTCAACCCAAAGATATGTGCGTTTATTTAAGTCCGCTAAATATTCAACGACATCGTCTGGTAAACAATCTGGACGAGTTGCGATAGAAAGACCGACAACGTCTTTTTCAGCTAGAAGCGGTTCGAATTTTTCTTTTAATACGTCAAGTGGTGCATGTGTATTTGTGTAAGCCTGAAAATAAGCGATACATTTTCCATCTTTCCACTTTGAGCGCATTTTTTCTTTCATTTCATGATATTGCGTTATAACATCATCGCGGCGATCGCCAGCGAAGTCACCAGATCCAGCAGCACTGCAAAATGTACAACCGCCATAAGCAACTGTACCGTCACGGTTCGGACAATCGAAGCCAGCATCTAATGAAACTTTAAAGATTTTTTCACCAAATTCATTTCGTAAATGGTAATTCCACGTATGATAACGTTTATTGTCGTTTGTATATGGAAAAGGGTTTTGAACCTTCATTACTTTCCCTCCTAAGCCGAGTCAAAATGAAACAAAATCCATTATAACATACTCATAAGGTTCATATGGAAGGGACACACTAAAGGGGAATTGAAGCAAGGAGGGACAATTATGGCAGAGCGTCAATCACTTGAATCGTATATTACACAAGCGGAACAAGCGGTGGAATATGCGAAAGAACAACTAAATCTTGGTATGAGACAAGAGCATTATAATACGATGGAGTATTCGGATGCGCAGTTACAATTAGAACAAGCATATAACGATTTACAAACGATGCAACAACATGCAAATGATGAGCAACGTGAGCAATTAAATAGAGCACGTATGGCAATTCGCCAATTGCAACATCAAATGATTATTACACCGCACTAATAAGGAGTGAATGTAATGGCGAAACGTTCAGATCAAAATAATCCAGAACAAAAAACGCAAAATGGACATAACGCTGAGTTTTCAAATGAACTTGATCCAGTTGTTCAAGTGAAACAGCGCAACAGTAAAAAAGGACAACCTCAAAAATCGAAACAATCAGAGTAAACCAGGTCGCAATATGACCTGGTTTTATTTTGCTATATGACAATAATGTAAGATTTCTGTAAGGTTTGTCGATAGTTGTAAGACTACATTTCCAGTAGAGTAGGGGAGGATTAACTTTTGGACAAGGAGTTGCTATATGGGGAACAATATGACAAACAAACGAATTGATGAGTTAGATTACATTCGTGGCTTCGCATTACTGGGGATTATTTTAGTAAATATTCTTGCACTACTTAACATTAAAATCCCAGATCCTAATACAGTAGATGCGAGTTATCAAAGATTTCTATACTTATTTGTAGAAGGGCGTTTCTTCTCAATCTTCTCATTCTTATTTGGAGTGGGATTCTATATCTTTATCTCTAGAGCAATTGCAAAGGGGAAAAATGGATATGTTTTATTTTTCCGCCGCTTAGTTGCACTATTTATTTTCGGTTTGATTCATCAAATGTTTCAGCCTGGGGAAGCACTAGCGTTATACGCAATTTGCGGGTTAATCGTTTTACCATTTTATAAGGCGAAAAAACAAGTGAACTTAGTCATTGGTCTTATTTTGACAATAGCTTTTAGTGTAATGGGAGTTAAAGAATTATTACCACTTGGCTTAATTTTATTAGGGCTTGCTGCAGGACAATATCGTGTATTTGAAAATCTTACGCAGAACATAAAGAAAGTCGCTATTTTTACAGGTATTATGTTTGTTTTAAGCGTAATAGCTGTATGGTATCAATATGGGCACGTTCCTGCTGAACCATTTATAAATGGGATAGTGGAAATTGAAGATGGAACAGTGGATGCTGCAAGCCAATTTTTAAAAATTGGTATTACAGTTGGACCAATTATTTCAGCTTTCTATGTTGGAGCATTAATTTTACTACTTCAATTAAAACCAGTTCAAACATTGTTAGCGCCACTGAAATATTATGGTCGTATGGCTTTAACGAATTATATCGGTCAAACTGCAATGATTTTAATCGCAGGAAGTGTATTTAACTTTGAAGGTAACTTAACGTACATGCAGACGTTATATGTATGTATCGCAATTTATGCAATTCAAATTGTGTATAGTGTGATTTGGATGAAAATCTTTAAAATGGGTCCATTAGAATGGATTTGGCGTGTTATTACGTATTGGACGGTAACACCTTTAAAGAAATAAAGAGAGAAGTGGGCTGTTCCTTTTGTGGAACAGCTTATTTTTATTGTCATTTTTCGTCGATAAGTCGATATATTTTGAAAATCGCCGATATAATTTCATTTACCAATTCAATATGTTAATAGTATTAATAGCCAAGCTTACAAGTACACCTTTGTTATATTACAAAAGTGTAAGGTAAATGTAATGTTAACAAATAGCAGTTCGCCTCTAAAAAGCGCAAAATAGGTAATGGAAAAACAAGCGTAGGAGGATATATATGACGAAACCAGTTGTAGACGTGAAAAACGTTCAAAAAGTGTACGGTAAAAAAGGTGAGAATCAATCGCACGCATTAAAAGGTGTATCATTCTCAATTCAAGAGGGTGAGTTTGTTGGGATTATGGGACCATCTGGTTCTGGTAAAACGACATTATTAAATGTAATTTCAACGCTTGATAAAGCAACGGGCGGCGTTGTTGAAATTGCGGGAACGGATATTACGAAAATGAAGCAAGGTGAGCTTTCGGATTTCCGTTCACAAAAATTAGGATTCATCTTCCAAGACTTTAACTTATTAGAGAATTTATCTATTTACGAAAACATTGCACTTCCACTTTCTCTTCAAGGTGTCTCGTCACGAAATATTGGGCCAAAAGTAGAAAAGGTAGCAGATATGTTAGGCATTTCAGCAATTCTTCAAAAGTATCCATCTGAAGTATCTGGTGGACAGAAACAACGTTCAGCAGCGGCGCGCGCACTTGTGCATGAACCTGCAATTATTTTAGGGGACGAGCCAACAGGAGCGCTTGATTCTAAAAATGCAACGAGTTTACTTGATGCGATGACAAACTTAAATAAAGATCAAGGTGTATCTATTATGATGGTTACACATGATCCGTACAGTGCAAGTTACTGTCAGCGTATTTTATTTATTCAAGATGGTGAGCTATATAAAGAAATTCATCGCGGTGGTACGCGTGAAGAGTTCTACAAAGAAATTTTAGATGTACTTGCAGACTTAGGTACACAAAAAGCGTAAGAAAGGAGGCTCCAGTATGTTATTTAAACTTTCCATGTCAGGACTGAAAAGTAAGCTGAAAGATTACATCGTCTTACTTGTCGGCCTTGTCATGTCGATTTCAATTTTTTATATGTTTCAAACGTTAGCTCTAAATAAAGCGTTTATTGAATCTAACTCGGTTATTCAATCAATTGGATTTGTATTCCAGGCAGGTTCATTTTTACTTGCTATTATAACGTTCTTCTATATTTTATATGCGAACTCTTTCTTATTATCTCTTCGTCAAAAAGAGTTTGGTATGTATATGATGTTAGGAGCAAAAAAGCATAAAGTTACATTACTTATGTTTATCGAAACGATCGTATTAGGCGCTGCATCTCTTGCGATTGGTATTACAGTAGGTGTAGGACTTGCAGAAGGTATCGGTCAGTTATTAATGAAACAATTAGAATTTGCAGGTGAAGGTTATAAAGCATTTTATCTGCCATCTATGACTGTTACTTGTATCTTCTTCTTTGCACTATTTGTATTGTCAGCAATTATGAATAGTATTAAGTTATCACGTATTTCTGTATTGCAACTTGTACATGCAGATGCACAAACAGAACGTGTTGCGGTAAAAGGAAAAATGACAGGTGTAGTTGCATTCCTTGCGGTTATTTTATTAGGTATTGGATATGCATCGATGATAAATATGGAAACGTTAAGAGAAATGGGAATCCTTATTGCATTAATTACAACAACAGCTGGTACTTACATGCTATTTGGCTCACTTCTTCCAGTCATTATTAAAAAGTTAAAAAGTAATAAAAAGCGTAGTGAAAAGGGACTTAACGCTTTTACATTTGCACAATTAAACTTCCGTATTAATAGTTTAACAAAGGTACTTGCAACAGTAGCAATGTTAGTTGCGCTTGGAGCCGGTGCAATTTCAGGTGGTATGGCATTTAAAAATAACGTTATAAAAACGGTTGATGGATTTGAAATTTATGATTCGATTATTCATAATCCTACAGCTGAAGAGAAGAAAATTTTAGATGGTATATCATTTAAAAATAAAACTGAGTATCGTTATAAAGTAGACGACAAATATATTTATTATGTAAAAGAAGATTTAGAGAAACATAAACCATTTATTCGAGATGGTGTAGGTAAGGCAAGTTTCGGTAAATATAAAGAAGTTTCAGGAGAAGCTCCAGTAGGTACAGTAGCAGGAGCAGTGCAAGATCAAAATGAAAAAGCAATGCCTGAAGAATGGGAAGAGGCATTTAGAACAATTCAACCATACTATATATACAAAGATCATGCCGTTAAAATTGTAGATCAAAAAATGTACGATACTGTAAACGGTAAAGAAGGAATTGTATTTACTGGAAAAACAGATGATTTTGTAGCATACACAAAAGAATGGAAAAAACTTGACGAGTTGCAGCTAGATAAATATAAAAATGTAAAAGCTGAACAAATGAATAGTAAATATCAAATGTATGACATGTTCTACGGAGTTGCGAGTGGAACAGTATTTATGGGATTCTTCCTTGGAATTGCATTCTTAGCAATGATGGCAAGCTGCCTAATGTTTAAAATTCTTTCTGGTGCATCAAAAGATATTACACGTTATCAAATGCTTCGTAAAATCGGTGTGCGCCGTGAATTATTAACGAAATCCATTTATAAAGAGTTATTCTTAGTCTTCTTATTCCCAGCGATTGTAGGTATCGCTCACGTATTAGTTGGTATGAATATTTTCGGATTTATTTTAGTTGATCCGTACTTCCGTATTTGGGTACCAATCGTAATTTTCGTAGTTATTTATGCGATTTATTACTTCATTACAGTTCAATTGTATAAAGGAATTGTTCTTCCGAAAGAAGATTAATAATAAAAACCGAGCAAAAACGCTCGGTTTTTATTATTTTCAGAAAAAACACTTCAATGTTACTGAAATGTATAATATAATGTAAGTAAGTAACATAATATAAAAGTAGAAGCAGCTGGAAAATGAAAGGAGGAATCCGATCTGTAGAAAGAGGCTGAACTTGTATCCCCCCTATTATTCCTACCCTTACTGTATTTGCACAATTATAAATTTCCAAACCTAAAAGTATATTGTAAAAATAATGGATAATACATGGAAATCTCATAGCCTGATAAGGTAAAATGGACAACATGATGAGAAAATTACCGTTCATAAGATGAGGAGAATACATGTATGGAAGTTGTAGAGGCATTAAAAGATATAAGCCAAATTGAGGCTATGAAAAAGTATTTAAAAGAGCACTCTCAGCGAGATTATCTTTTATTTGTTATTGGAATTAACACTGGATTAAAGATTACTGAGCTACTTAGTATGAAATTTGAAGAGATATTAAATGAAGATGGAACTGTTAAAGAGTTTTATTCTCTTCCTGTGAAAGATGAAAAGTTTAAACAAGATATTTATTTAAATACAAAAGTAAAAGAAGCACTTTTAGAGTACGTACAATCTATTGATGTGAAAAGAGAAAACTACGTATTTCAATCTAATAAAACGAAAAATTCAATTACGCGTCAACAAGCGTATCGTGTAATTCATAATGCTGCTGAAGCGGTTGGGATTGTTGGAAAAATTGGAACGAACTCAATGAGAAAAACATTTGGATTTCACGCGTACAAAAGGGGAATAGCAATTGCGCTATTGCAAAAGCATTTCCATCACGCGACACCGTCAGAGACATTAAAGTATTTGGGAATCTCAAAAGATGAAGAATTTAAAACAGAGATTGATGTAGATTTGTAAAAGCCGTAACTAAAAACTTTAGGAGGCGGAAATTATGAATATTAGAGAAAGTGAATTACCGGGCATTGGATGTAAATTTGAAGTTATAACAAAAGGTAATGAAAAAATGGTTATCGTTATTCATGATGATGGCCGAAGAGAAATGTATCATTTTGATGCGGATCATGATGAGAGTATTTCAAGCATTTCTCTTCGTGATTCTGAAGCGAGACAAATTGCGGCTATATTAGGCGGAATGGTATATAGACCACAAGCGTTAGACACGATTGAGATGGCTTTTGAAGGATTATCAATTGAATGGTTTAAGGTGGAAAATCATGCACCAGTCGTACAAAAAACAATTGGTAGCTTACATGTCAGAAAAACATATAACGTAACGATTATTGCTATTTTAAAAAAGAATATGAAGAAATTCTTTAATCCAGGTCCAGACTCTATTATTGAAGCTGGCGATATGCTCGTGTTATCGGGTGAAAGACATGAAGTGAAAAGAATTATTAATGAATTGCTTTCATCAGGAGGTGATTCATAATCGATGGATACTTTAATCTTTGAAGTTGGAACTGCGTTAGTATTAGTAGCTTTTGCAGCTATCCTCGCTGCGAAGTTAAAGTTCTCGATTATTCCGTTTCTCATTATACTCGGTATGTTAGTGGGGCCTCATGCCCCCGATTTAGGACTTATCGATTTAAGGTTTATTGAAAGCGGAGAAGTTATTTCCTTCCTCGGCCGTGTTGGCGTCATATTCCTCCTATTCTATTTAGGCTTAGAATTCTCAATAAAAAAATTAATTAAATCAGGAAAATCAATTGCTTTCGGTGGGACTGTCCACATATCACTTAATTTCATATTAGGTTTGCTTTATGGCTATGTGATGGGCTTCCCCTTATTAGAGACGTTAATTATTGCTGGAATCATTACAATTTCATCGAGTGCAATTGTTGCAAAAGTAATTGTTGATTTAAGAAGATCTGGTAATAAAGAGACAGAATTAATATTAGGAATCATCATGTTTGATGATATTTTTTTAGCTGTATATTTATCAGTCGTTTCAGGGTTAGTACTCGGTGGTGCCACATCATTTGTAGGTGCTCTTACATCGGTGTTAATCGCAGTAGGGTATATGCTACTATTCTTTGTAATCGCTAGAAAAGCTACGCCGTTCTTAAATAAAATATTAGATATTTCCTCAAATGAAATTTTTATTATCGTAATATTCGCTATTTTATTCTTCGTAGCAGGGTTTTCAGAAACGATTCATGTTGCTGAGGCAATTGGAGCGTTATTGTTAGGACTCGTCTTTTCTGAAACAGAGCATAGCGATCGAATTGAGAAGCTCGTCGTCCCATTCCGTGATTTCTTTGGAGCCATATTCTTTTTCAGCTTCGGTTTAAGCATAGATCCGTTTTCGCTTGGAGGAGCAGTCTGGTTGGCATTAGGAGCAGTTTTCATTACTCTAATCGGCAATTTTACTGCTGGAATGATTGCAGGACGTAAAGCCGGGTTATCCCATAAGGCTTCTACGAATATAGGTTTAACACTCGTATCACGCGGGGAATTTTCTATTATTGTAGCGAATATCGGCATTGCCGGTGGCTTAATGGCAGCGATTAAACCGTTCTCTGCTTTATATGTTTTAATATTGGCATCGTTAGGACCGTTATTAACGAAAGAGTCTGGGAGAATATACTCGCTACTAGATAAGGTGTTTAAATGGAGTGCGAAAGAACGTGCAAAGCGAGAAAAGGAAGTTGGATAGTATAAATAAGGGGAGGCTGCATGAACTTCATGTAATCTCCTCTTTTTTTAATTGTTACTGCTGTCGCTTTTTGTCG